>NZ_CBCOOR010000003.1:0-274040 GCF_965111665.1 Georgenia sp. Marseille-Q6866
CGAACAGCACCAGTGCCGGTCCGACGAAGAAGGCGATCTCCAGGCGCTTGCGCCACTGGCCGGAGAGGCGGGACGGGCCACGCCCCCCCGGCCGTCCCCCCCGCCGGGCGGGGGGCCGGCCCGCGGGGCGGGGCGCCCGCCCCGGGGGGCGGCGGCCAGGCCGCTGCGCCGGGGGCGGCGGCTCAGGCCGCGCGGGCGGTGAGCATGCGCGCCAACCCGGTGAGCATCTCGTGGCTCGCGGCGGGCAGGCCGAGCCCGTCCAGCGCCGCCAGCCCCTCGGCGAGGTGGCTGTCGACGAGCCGCTGGTGCTCCTCGACGGCGCCGGTCGTCTCAAGGACGGTGCGCAGGAGCGCGACGTCCTCGGCGGACAGGTCCGGGCGGCCCACGTGCCGCTGCAGGGTGGCGCGCTGCTCGGCGTCCGCGCCCCGCAGCGCCAGGGCGAGCAGGACGGTGCGTTTGCCCTCGCGCAGGTCGTCGCCGGCGGGCTTGCCGGTCACCTCGGGCTCGCCGAAGACGCCGAGGACGTCGTCCCACAGCTGGAAGGCCACGCCGAGGGGGAGGCCGACCCGGCGTAGCGCCGCGAGCGCCTCGTCGGGCGCGCCGGCCAGGGCGGCGCCGAGGACGAGGGGGTGCTCGACGCTGTAGCGCGCGGACTTGTGCTGCACCACCATGAGCGCGCGGTCGACGTCGTCCTGCTCGTTCCACGGCAGCACCTGGGAGCGGACGTCGAGGTACTGCCCCACGGCCACCTCGGTCGTCATGAGGTCCCACGTGGCGCGCGCCCGCGTCGAGGCGGCGTCGTCGACGAGCCGCCGCGCGAGGTCCATCTCGACCGAGGACACCGACAGGAGCAGGTCGCCGAGGAGGATGGCGCCGGCGGCCCCGTGACGGTCCGGGTCGCCCAGCCAGCCCCGATCGGCGTGCTCGCCCGCCATGCGCCGGTGGACGGCCGGCAGACCGCGGCGGGTCAGCGACCCGTCCATGAGGTCGTCGTGGGCGAGCGCGGCGCCCTGGAAGAGCTCGAGTGCGCTGCCCGCGAGGACGGGCGCGGAGCCGGCCGCCACCGGCCTGTCGGTGAACGCCGTCCAGCCGGCGGTGCAGAAGGCCGCGCGCAGCCGCTTGCCCCCGCCGAGCAGGGCCTCACCGGCGGACAGCAGCTCCTCCACCCCCTCGAGGGACTCGAAGGGGCGGGTGTGCTCGCGCAGGGCGGTGGCGACACGGTCGGTCACGAGCGTGGCCAGGCCGGCGGTAGGTGCTGCCATGCAGGGCAGCCTACGGGTGGCGGCCGCTGCTCCCCAGACGACGGGCTCCGCACGTCCTCCACAACGGGCACCGGCGCCTCGGTGACGGGCACCCGCGGCGGTGTGCGATGGACCCATGAACACGACGACCATCACGATCTCCCAGCCCGAGGACATCGTCGCCTACCTGCCCTACCGGCTCGGCTTCCGCCCGCGGGACTCGGTGGTCCTGCTCGCGATGTGCGGGGAGCGCAACCGTCTCGGCCTCGTCACCCGGGCCGACCTCGCGGACATCGGCCACCCGCGGGTCGGACCGGCGCTCGTCCGGGACGTCTCCCGGCTCATGGCGGAGGAAGGGGCCCACGACGTCTTCGTCGTCCTCTACTCCGACCTGCCCCGGGACCGGCTCGCGGCCGACCCCCTCGTGCGCGGAGCCCTGGAGCACCTGCGCACCCTCACCTCGTGGGCGGACCCGCCCGGCCCCTGGGTGGTGGGCGCCGGCACCTACGGCTGCTGGGGGACCGGCGAGGAGTGCGCCCCCACCACCCGCGACGCCGCCGAGCTCGACCAGCGGCCCGTCGTCGCCACCCTCGTCCTCCACGGCCTCGCCCTCGTCCCCGCTCGGGAGGACCTCGCGGTGCCCCGCACCACCGACGCCGAGCGTCGCCGCAGCGCCACGCGCGCGGCGCGCGAGGGGCGCCGCAGGCTCACCGAGCTGCGCGCCCGCAGCGGCGGGGGAGCGGCGCTGCCCGGTGCGGCCTTCGGCGTCCCAGGTGCGGCGCCGGCCGTCGACCAGCGCGAGATGGCCGAGTGGCGGGAGGAGGAGCGGCGCCGCTGGGAGCGCCTCGTCGCCCTCGCCGTGCGCGGCGCCGTCCTGCCCGCGAGCGAGCTGGGCATGCTCGCGTCCGCCCTGGAGGACAACACCGTGCGCGACAGCGTCCTGTGCTCGGTGATCCACCCGCTGGCCGGCCGGGTGCTCGACCGGGCGCGGAC
The DNA here is from genome assembly GCF_965111665.1 of Georgenia sp. Marseille-Q6866. Classification (NCBI taxonomy): domain Bacteria; kingdom Bacillati; phylum Actinomycetota; class Actinomycetes; order Allobogoriellales; family Allobogoriellaceae; genus Georgenia; species Georgenia sp. Marseille-Q6866. The sequence goes on from NZ_CBCOOR010000003.1 coordinate 2,235, forward strand.
CGAGGAGATCCTCGACCTCGCGATGCTCCCGGGCGGACCCCCGCCCGACCAGGACCGGGTCGAGCCCGCTGCCTGCGTCCTGCGGGCGCTCGTGGCCTGCGTGCCACGCCGCTCCGGGGCGCTGGCGCTCGGCCTGCTCGCCTGGATCGCGTGGTGGTGCGCCGACGGAGCCCGCGCCGACGTCCTCGCCCAGCAGGCGCTGCGGGCGCGCCCGCGCACCCGCCTCGCCGAGCTCGTCGATGAGGCGCTCGCGGCGCGTCTCCCGCCGGGGTGGGTCCGGACCGCCTCGGGCGACCCGGCGGCCCCGAGGCCGCCGATCCGGTAGCGTCAGCGCACACGGAGCAGGCCCAGGACGTCCCGGCAGGAGCCGGAGGATGGAGCGCTGAATGACGGTCGTCGTGGGCTACCTCGCAACCCCTGAGGGCGAGGCGGCGCTGGAGACCGGCGTCGCGGAGGCCCGACGACGGGACGCACGCGTCGTCGTCGTCATCTCCCGGCGCTCCCGGCAGGAGCAGCACGCCGACGTCGACGCCGAGCTCGACGCCCTGCGCGACCGGCTGGACGACGCCGAGGTCGCCTACGACGTCCGGCAGCTCGGCCGCGGCAACGACGTCGCCTCCGACCTCGTCGAGACCGCCGAGGAGACGGGCGCCGAGCTCATCGTCATCGGGCTGCGCCGCCGCTCGCCGGTGGGCAAGCTCATCCTCGGCTCCAACGCCCAGCGCATCCTCCTCGACGCGCCGTGCCCGGTGCTCGCGGTCAAGCCGCCCTCCGCGGAGCGCCGCTCCTACTGAGTTCCCGCCGCCGGCCGGGGAATGCCGGGGTCCCCTCCCGTGTTGTCACGGGTGGCTGCCGATGGACTGCCGTTCGCGTGAGACCGCGCGGACGCGCGCAGCGAGTTATAATTGTAGGCAGCGCACCGGCTTGAAGCCGGAACCCTCGTCCCCCTCCGAAAGGCCTTCTGTGTCGTCGCACGCCCAGAGCACCTCCAGCCGCACGCACGCCGCGCGCACCTCTGCCGGCGGCACCACCGCGTCGGTCGAGGAGACGTCGACGAAGACCCGGGCCAAGGCGCCGGCGAAGTCGACCACGGCCAAGAAGCCCGCGGCGAAGAAGGAGACCAGCACGGCTACCAAGCGCACGGCCACGAAGACCACCGCCGCCAAGAAGGCAGCCCTCAAGGCGGTCCCCGACGTCGAGCAGCCCGAGGCGACCACCGACGAGGCGACCGAGACCACCGCCGCCGCGCCGGAGGCCGAGGCCACCACCAGCAAGGAGAGCGGCTTCGTCGTCTCCGACAACGACGACGACGACGCCCCGGTCCAGCAGGTCGTCACCGCCGGTGCCACCGCCGACCCGGTCAAGGACTATCTCAAGCAGATCGGCAAGGTCGCCCTCCTCAACGCCGAGCAGGAGGTCGAGCTCGCAAAGCGCATCGAGGCCGGCCTGTTCGCCGAGGAGAAGCTCGCCAGCGAGGACGTCTCCGGCAAGCTCAAGCGTGAGCTCGAGTGGATCGCCAACGACGGCCGTCTCGCCAAGAACCACCTCCTCGAGGCCAACCTGCGCCTCGTCGTCTCCCTCGCCAAGCGCTACACCGGGCGCGGGATGCTCTTCCTGGACCTCATCCAGGAGGGCAACCTCGGCCTCATCCGCGCCGTGGAGAAGTTCGACTACACCAAGGGCTACAAGTTCTCGACGTACGCCACCTGGTGGATCCGTCAGGCGATCACCCGCGCGATGGCCGACCAGGCGCGCACCATCCGCATCCCGGTGCACATGGTCGAGGTCATCAACAAGCTGGCGCGTGTCCAGCGCCAGATGCTCCAGGACCTGGGCCGCGAGCCCACCCCGGAGGAGCTGGCCAAGGAGCTGGACATGACGCCCGAGAAGGTCGTCGAGGTCCAGAAGTACGGCCGCGAGCCGATCTCCCTGCACACCCCCCTCGGTGAGGACGGTGACAGCGAGTTCGGCGACCTCATCGAGGACTCCGAGGCCGTCGTCCCGGCCGACGCCGTGAGCTTCACCCTCCTCCAGGAGCAGCTCCACCAGGTCCTCGACACGCTCTCCGAGCGCGAGGCCGGCGTCGTGTCCATGCGCTTCGGCCTCACCGACGGCCAGCCGAAGACGCTCGACGAGATCGGCAAGGTCTACGGCGTCACACGAGAGCGCATCCGTCAGATCGAGAGCAAGACGATGTCCAAGCTCCGTCACCCCAGCCGCTCCCAGGTCCTGCGCGACTACCTGGACTGAGCACACCCGCACGACGAAGGCCCGCACCGGTACGGTGCGGGCCTTCGGGCGTCCTAGCCGCGTGCCGCGTGGCGGTCGGCGTTGGCGTGGATCGCGTCGCGCACGTACTGGGCCAGGCCGGGACGGATGTCCTCGTAGGTCTTCGTGAAGCGCGGGTCGCTCACGTACAGGTCCCCGAGGTTGCGGTGGAAGTCCGCCGAGAGCGAGTAGAAGCGCTCGTGGATGTGGAGCCGGGCCCGCTCGGCGGCGTCCATGGCGGCCTCGCTCGTCGCCGGCTCACCCGCCTCCAGGGCGGCGACGAAGGCGGCGTTGACCTCCTCGGCCTCCGCCTTGATCTCCTCCCAGTCGGCCTTGGTGTAGCGGGACGTGCGCTGCTGGGACTGGCGCCACGCCTCGGTGTCGCCCCAGCGGTCCTGCGCCTCAGCGGCGTACTCGTCGCTGAACCCGTCGCCGAACAGCTCGCGCTGCTCCTCCTTGGTGAGGTTCACCCCGGTCATCTCTTTCTCCAGTGCTCGGTCGATGGCCGTGACGAGCTCGGCGAGCTCGTCCAGCCGGGACACGACCGCGGAACGCTGCCGTCGCAGGTGCTCGAGCAAGGCCGGCCGCGTGCCGTCGTCGAGCAGCTGGGCGATCTCCTCCAGGGAGAAGTCCAGCCGCCGGTAGACGACGACGTGCTGCAGGCGCGTGACATCCTCCTCGGTGTAGAGCCGGTATCCCGCGTGGCTGCGGGCGCTCGGGCTCAGCAGGCCGATCGCGTCGTAGTGGTGCAGCGTGCGCACCGTGACGCCGAAGCGCTCGGCCACCTGGCCCACCGTCAGCACCGTGAGGACTCCTGTTCCGTCGGTCATGCCTCCACCGTGGCGCCTGACGCCGCGTGAGGGTCAAGCCCATTCTCCTCGCCCGCGGAGCTGCGTGGGGGGAGTGACCGGGGCGCCGCGCGCGCACGGGGGCCGGCGACCGGGGACTGTCGGGACCGACCTCTACGATCGACCGGTGAGCACCGACACCTCGACCACGCGCCCGCCGCTCGGCCTGCGCACCTCCGACCTCGTGACCGCCGCCGCCACCGGGCTCCTCACGCTGCCGGACCCGGCCCGCCGTACCCCGGCCACCCGCTTCGCGCTGCGGACCGCCGTCGCCGGGACCACCGGCGCCGGCGTGTGGCTGGGCACGGACGGGGGCCGCGCCCTGGACCTACCCAGCCGGGTCGCCTTCACGGCCGGCGCCGTCGGGTTCGTCTACGGGGCCGCCGAGCTCGGCGAGGCCGTGGACCGGGCGCTCCAGCGCCGGCTCGTACGCATGGGGGTGCGCCGCCCGCGCGTGACGATGGCCCTGGCCGGCGTCGGCGCCTCGCTGGCAATCTCCCTTCTCGAGCGGCGGGCCGAGGCTGCCGAGGAGGAGGACGACGCCCCCGAGGGCCCCGTCCTGCGACCCCTCCCGGAGCCCGTCCGCGAGCTCGTGAGCGCGATCCTCTCGCACACCGAGGACTACGACTCCCTGCGCCTGCGCGCCCAGCTCACCGGGGCGCGCGAGGAGGTCTGGGGCGAGCCGGAGGACGCCCCCCCAGATGGTCGAGCTGTCCGTGCCCGAGGACGCCCCGCTCGCCGTGCCGCACTCCTTCACCTTCCCGGTGAGCGCGCGCTTCACCTCGGCGCGCGGGGTGCCCTGTGCCGCGCGGGTCCTCGTCAGCGGCGGCCGGCTCGCTGCCGTCGTCGTCGACCTCGACGACGACGCGTGGGAGGTGCTCGCCGAGGACTGGGACCCGGCCGGCGGTGACCCCGACCCGCTCGCCGACGTGACGCTGCCGCGGCCGCAGGACGTCATCCTGGTCACCGAGGCGCGGGGCTGAGCCTCACACGTCCTTGCCGTAGGCGAGGGACCGGCGCGACTCCCGGTAGCCGAGGCCCGTGTAGAGGTCCAGGGCGCGGTTGGGATTCTCGACGTCCACGCCGAGGTCGGCCCGCTCGATCCCGTCCTCCCGCAGCGCCCGCATGGTCGCCGCGAGGAGGGCCCTGGCCACGCCCGCGCGCCGCCACGGCCGCCGGACACCGAGGAGGTCGGTCCACCCGGCCGAGTAGCCCTGCGCCGCCCAGTCCTGCTCGTAGGCCGAGGTGAGGCTGTACCCGGCGACCTCGTCGCCGTCGAGGACCACGAAGCTCCACGTGGGCCGGAAGTAGCGCCCGCCGACGCTCTGGCGCTCCCAGTTCTCGCGGTCGCGGGGCTCGCTGCCCCAGTGGTCGGCGAAGGCGTCGTTGTGGGCCAGCCGGACCGGCTCGCTGAGGGCCGGCTCGTAGGGCATGAGCCGCAGGTCCTCCCGCAGCGCGGCCGCGGGGATCTCGGTGTCCAGCGGGCGGGTGAGCTCGAGGTAGACGCGCAGCCGGCGGAACCCGGCCCGGTCGAGGAGACGCTCGGTGGCGGTGAGCCCGTCGTCGACGTGGACGAGCACGCGCCCCGGGCCGGTGGTCCGTGCGGCGGCGATCTTCTCCCGCCCCAGCCGCTCCTGCCAGGCGAGCAGCTCCCGGCCGATGCCCCGGCCGCGCCACTGCGGGTGCACCCCGCCCCAGCAGAAGGCACGGACCGTGCGGACGTCACCCGGGAGCACCTGGACGTGCCCGAAGGCGCGGGGGACGCCGTCGTCGTCGATGCCGATGGTGCTGTCGCGGGCCGGGTCCTTCCAGGAGCCGTCGAGCAGCTCGTCGTGGAGGTCCTCGGGGGTGTAGCGCTCGGCGGGGTCGTCGGCGGCCTCGATCGCTCGGACGAGCTCGTGCCAGACGGGGACGTCCTGCGCGGTGATGGCCCGCCAGCGCAGGCCGGCGACGGGGGCGGGTGCGGTGCTCATGCCGCGGAGGCTACGGGCCGGCCGCCCGGCCGTCACGGGAAATAGCGCAGGCGCCGGCACCCATCGGGTGCCGGCGCCTGCGGTCGGTCGTGGAGGGCGCCTCTCAGCGCGCGTTGTCCTCGGTGAGACGGTGCGTCTCGTCCTGGATGGCGGTCGCGACCCCTTCGAGCGCCTCGGCGTGCTTGCGGGCGTGGTGCGCGCAGAAGAGCAGCTCCCCTACGGGCAGTCCCACGCGCACGTACGCCTGGGCGCCGCAGCGGTCGCAGCGGTCCTGTGCGGTCAGCGGGGCGGTCATCGTTGCGTTCACATCTGCATACAACCACGTCGGCACCGGAAACTTCCCCGGGACGGCGCCCCGTTCGCTTCCAGCGGACCGGGTGGCGCGATCGAGTGACGAGGGTCACGACGGCGGCCGCCTCCTCGAGTGCTCCCCATCACCTCCTCGCGGGGCCGGTGTACGCGATCCCGCGGGTCAGTCCGCGGAAACGGGGGAAGTCGTTCGTATGATCGCCGGGTGCCTCCCAAGTCGACCGCCTCGCCCTCGCAGTACACCGCCCGCCACCTCTCCGTCCTCGAGGGGCTGGAGGCGGTCCGCAAGCGTCCGGGCATGTACATCGGCTCGACCGACTCGCGCGGCCTCATGCACTGCCTGTGGGAGGTCATCGACAACGCGGTCGACGAGGCGCTCGAGGGCCACGGTGACTCCATCGCCGTCGTCCTCCACCCCGACGGCTCCGTGGAGGTCCGCGACAACGGGCGCGGCATCCCCGTCGACACCGTCGACTCCGTGGGCCTCAGTGGCGTCGAGGTCGTCTTCACCAAGCTCCACGCCGGCGGCAAGTTCGGCGGCAGCTCCTACGCCGCCTCCGGCGGCCTGCACGGCGTCGGTGCCTCCGTCGTCAACGCGCTGTCCGCACGTCTGGACGTCGAGGTCGACCGCGGCGGCAAGACCTACCGGATGACCTTCCACCGCGGCGAGCCGGGCACCTACGACGACCGCGCCGGCGCCGGCCCCGAGGCGCCCTTCGCGCCCTTCACCGACGCGAGCGAGCTCGCCGTCGTCGGCAAGACGCCGCGCGGGCGCACCGGCACCCGGGTGCGCTACTGGGCCGACCCGCAGATCTTCCCCTCGTCCTCGCAGTTCTCCTACGACGAGCTCATCACCCGCGCCCGCCAGACGACCTTCCTCGTCCCGGGCCTGACGATCACCGTCCGCGACGAGCGGCGCCTGCCCGGCACGCCGGGGGAGGACGGCCCGGTCGAGGAGGTCTTCCGGCACGACGGCGGCGTCGTCGACTTCACCGAGTTCCTCGCCACCGACCCGCCCGTCTCGGACATCTGGCACCTCACCGGCAGCGGCACCTTCACCGAGACCGTCCAGCAGCTCGACGCGTCCGGCCACCTGAGGCCGCAGGAGGTCGAGCGCACCTGCGAGGTCGACATCGCGCTGCGGTGGGGGCAGGGCTACGAGACGACGGCCCGCTCCTTCGTCAACATCATCTCCACGCCCAAGGGCGGCAGCCACCTCACCGGCTTCGAGCAGGGGCTCGTGCGCACGGTGCGCAAGCAGATCGACGCGAACTCCCGGCGCCTCAAGGTCACCGCCAAGGACCCGAAGATCGAGAAGGACGACGTCCTCGCGGGCCTCACCGCCGTCGTCAACGTCCGCCTGCCCGAGCCGCAGTTCGAGGGTCAGACCAAGGAGATCCTCGGCACGGCGCCGGTGCGCGGCATCGTCGCGAACGTCGTCGACAAGCAGCTCACCGAGATCCTCACCTCGCCCAAGCGCCACGAGAAGGCGCAGGCCGCCGCGGTGCTGGAGAAGGTCGTGGGGGAGATGCGCGCCCGCGTGCAGGCGCGGCTCACCAAGGAGATCTCGCGGCGCAAGAACGCGCTGGAGAGCTCGCGGCTGCCCGCCAAGCTCGCGGACTGCCGCACCGACGACGTCGAGCGCTCCGAGCTGTTCATCGTCGAGGGCGACAGCGCCCTCGGCACGGCGAAGCTCGCGCGGTCCAGCGACTTTCAGGCGCTCCTGCCGATCCGCGGGAAGATCCTCAACGTCCAGAAGGCCTCGCCCGCCGACATCCTCCGCAACGCGGAGGTCGCCTCGATCATCCAGGTCATCGGCGCCGGGTCCGGCCGCACCTTCGACCTCGACGCCGCCCGCTACGGCAAGGTCATCCTCATGACCGACGCCGACGTCGACGGCGCCCACATCCGCACCCTCCTCCTCACGCTGTTCTTCCGGTACATGCGCCCGCTCGTCGAGGCCGGCCGCGTGTACGCCGCGGTGCCCCCGCTGCACCGCGTCGAGATCGCGGGCTCGGGCGGCAAAAAGGGCGAGAAGATCTACACCTACTCCGAGGCCGAGCTCCACCAGCTGCTGCGCAAGCTCGAGAAGCAGGGCAAGCGGTACAAGGAGCCGATCCAGCGCTACAAGGGCCTGGGAGAGATGGACGCCGACCAGCTCGCCGAGACGACGATGGACCCCGCCCACCGCACCCTGCGGCGGGTGAGCATGGCCGACGCCCAGGCGCTGGCCGAGGCCGAGCGGGTCTTCGAGCTCCTCATGGGCAACGACGTCGCCCCCGCAAGGACTTCATCGTCGCCGGCGCCGGCCAGATCGATCGCGACCGCATCGACGCCTGACGCGCCCCGGACCACCACAGCTCAACGCGCACTTTAGGATTCCGACATGCCCGACACCTCCCCGACCGCGCCGCCCCTCCCGCCCACGCCGCCGTCCCCGCCCCTCACCTCGGCCTCACCTGGCGGCCACTCAGCACCGACGACGTCGACCCCGTCCACGCCCTCATCGGGCGCTGCGAGGCCGTGGACCAGCCGGTGCTCCGCACGGCGCGGGCCCAGGTCGAGGACGTCCTCGGGCGCCCGGCGACCGGGATGAAGGCCGACAGCCTGGGCGGCTTCGACAGCTCGGGGGAGCTGCGCGCCGCAGCCTTCGTCCACGCGCCGCTCGGTGATGAGACCCACGCCCGCGTGTTCATCTCCGCGTCGGTCGACCCGTCGTGGCGCGGACGCGGCATCGGCCGTGCGTTGCTGACCTGGCAGGACGACCGCGCCCGCCAGATCCTCGCCACGCTCGACCCGAACCTGCCCGGGCGCATCGCCGCCTACGTCGACGAGGACCTCGAGGACCGCCGTCGCCTGTACGCCGCCGCCGGCTTCAGCCCCAAGCGCACCTTCCGCGAGATGCGGCTGCGGCTCACCGAGCCGCCCGCCGCCGTCGACGTTCCCGAGGGCTACGAGATCCGGCAGTGGAGCCCGGAGATCGACGACGCCGTCCGCGACGCGCACAACGAGGCGTTCCGGGACCACTGGGGCTCCCAGCCCGTCGCCGAGACGACCTGGGCGGCCTCCCACCGCTCGCTCGAGGCGGCGTGGAGCGTCGTCGCCGTCCACCTCGCGACCGGCAGCGTCGCGGGCTACGCGCTCACCGCCCGCCACGAGCACCAGTGGGAAGCGCTGGGCCACACCGAGGGCTACACCGAGCTCCTCGGGGTGCTGCGCCCGCACCGCGGCTCGGGGGTGGCGCGCGCGCTGCTCTCCGCGGTCCTCGGTGCGCTGTACCGCGACGGCATCGAGGTCGCGGCGCTCGACGTCGACATGGAGAACCCCTCCGGCGCCCACCGCTTCTACGAGCGCATGGGCTACGAGCCGCAGGGCGCCCGGATCCTCTACACGATCGAGGTGTGACGCGTCCCGCTCACCGGCGGCGCCGGTAGGCCGTGACGCGGTGAGCACGTATCGTCGGAGCATGCTCGAGGACTACGACGGCGCCAGCCGCGCCCCGGCGCCCCGCGCCGCCGTGGAGGGGACCGGCGTCGAGCTGCCGCAGGGACACGACCTGCGGTGGCAGTGGCTGACCCTGGAGGGCAACGCCGTGCTCGTCGACCTGCTTGCGCGCATCGAGGAGCACGACGACCCGCCCTACCGCACGACTCTGGAGGAGTCCGCGGAGACCTTCGTCGCGGTGGGCGCGGACGCCGGCAACGCCAAGGTCATCGGGATCGACGCCGACGGCGTCCCCCGGGCCTACGCGATCGTGCGGGTGCGGCCCACGGCCGGCACCTACCGGGCGCTGTGCGACGGTGGCGTGGACCCCGCGTGGCGCAGCCGCGGGATCGGCGCGACCCTCCTGGACTGGCAGCTGCGGGCCGCCCGCGTCATCCTCGACGCCGCCGGGCAGAGCAGCGCCCTCGCCGTCGTCCACGTCGAGGACAACATGACCCACGCGCAGACCATGCTGCGCCTGGCCGGCTTCGTCCCCACCCGCTGGTACACCGAGATGCGCAGGGACCTCTCCCTTCCGCTGCCCGACGTCCAGCCCAAGGGCAAGGTCACCATCGAGCCGTGGGACCCGGCCCTGGACGACGCCGTCCGCCGCGCCCACAACGACGCCTTCAAGGACCAGTGGGGCGGGGAGCAGCACACGCCCGAGACCTGGGTGCAGGGCCGTACGTACTTCGCGCCGCAGTGGAGCTTCATCGCCCTGGACCGCACGAGCGACCGTGCGCGCGTGGCGGGCTACCTCATGTCCGGGCGCTACGAGGGCGACTGGCAGGCTCAGGGCTGGACCGAGGGCTACACCGAGATCCTCGGCGTCCGTGAGGAGTGGCGCGGGATGCGGGTGGCCACGGCGCTGCTCGTCACCGCGATGCGCGCCTACGCCGCCGACGGCATGGAGTACGCCGGGCTCGGCGTCGACTCACCGGCGCCCGGCGGCGACTTCGGCCTCTTCGGCCAGCTCGGCTACGAGCCCACGCGCCACTCGCTGATGTTCACCCGCTCCGTCTGACCCGTCCCACCCACCCCGCGCCTCCCTCCCTCTTTCGCGCCCTCGTCGCCGACAGCTGAGTTGTTCCTGGACGTCACCGCTGTGGGAGTCGGGGCGGCGGGCCAGAGACGTTGGTGACGGCCAGGCGCGCCAGCGCCAGTTCTCGCCCCCACGGAGTCGCAGCGTCGGCGCCATGTGGGCGGTTGGTGTCCGGTCACACGTGGGCTGTCGGCGGGCCGGGGCGCAGGTAACAAGTCAGCTGTCGACGCTGGGGATCCGGCGGCGGGTAACAAGTCAGCTGTCGGCGAGTGGGCGGGGCGGGATCCAGCTGTCGGGGGGTGAAGTGGCCGGTCAGCCGATGGCGGTGACGGGGCGGGGAGCGGTCGGCCGGAGCCGTCGCGGCGCTCGTCCACCTCCGGCAGGTCGACGGGCTGACCACCCGCGCCGACCGCACGGATGGGCTCGAGGCCCACCCACGCCGTCGTCAGGGTGTCCTCGCCGCGGAGGAAGCGCTGCGCGCGGACACCGCCGGTGGCGCGGCCCTTGCCGGGGAAGCGGTCGAAGGGGGTGACCTTCGCGCTGCCCGGCATCGTGCCGGGAAGGGCCGTGGAGGACCCGGCGACGGTGACGACGAGGCTGCGGGAGACGTCGTCGGGGTGGACGACGCCGAAGGCGACGACGCGTGCGTCCTCGGGCATCTTCACCCCGGCCATGCCCCCCGCGCCGCGCCCCTGCGGCCGGACTGCGGACGCCGCGAAGTGGAGGAGGTGCGCCTCGGTGGTCACGAGGACGAGGCGGTGCTCGTCGGGCGCGTGCGCGGCCCCGACGACGGCGTCGCCCGGCTTGAGGGAGATGAGCTCCCACGCGTCACCCTTGCCGGGACGGTCGGCCGGGCTCACGCGCTTGACGGTGCCGGCGGCGGTGGCCAGGGCGAGGGGCGGGGCGTCGTCGTCGAGGCGGGTCAGGCCCACGACGCGCTCGCCCGGCTCGAGCTGGAGGAGCTCGCCGATGGGTGCGCCGCCGGACAGGCCGGGCGCGGAGTCGGTGGACGGCAGCGCGGGGGCGTCGAGGACCGACAGCCGCACGCAGCGGCCGCTGCTCAGCACGACGCCGACGTCGCCGCGGGTACGGGCCGGGACGGCAGCGGCGATGGCGTCGTGCGCGACGCGCGGGCCCAGGCGTGGCGGCTCCTGCGCGCTGCGGGCGAGCAGCCCGGTCCCGGACAGCGCCACCCAGCACGGCTCGTCGGGGATCTCGAGCGGCACGCTCGTGCCGGTGCGACGGGCGGAGGCGGCCGAGCCGGTGGCCGGGCCGCCGGCGTGCTCGAGGAGCACGGTGCGCCGGGGGGTGCCGTGGGTGGCGGCGACGTCGGCGAGCTCGTCGCTCACGACCTGTCGCAGGAGCGCCTCGTCGGCGAGGATCCGCTGCAGCTCCTCGATCTCGCGGGCCAGCGCGTCACGCTCGGCCTCCAGCTCGAGACGGGAGAACTTCGTGAGGCGGCGCAGCCGCAGCGCGAGGATGTAGTCGGCCTGCGGCTCGGACAGGTCGAAGACCACCATGAGCCGCTGGCGCGCGGCGTCGGCGTCGTCCGACGAGCGGATGACGGCGATGACCTCGTCGATGTCCGCGATCGCGACGAGCAGGCCGGCCACGAGGTGCGCGCGCTCGATGCGCTTGGCCAGCCGGTGCTCGGTGCGGCGGCGGACCACCTGCAGGCGGTGCTGGACGTAGACCGACAGCAGCTCTCGCAGGCCCAGGGTTTGCGGCTGCCCGTCGACGAGCGCGACGTTGTTGATCCCGAAGGAGTCCTCCATCGGGGTGAAGCGGTAGAGCTGCTCGAGGACGGCCTCGGGGTTGAAGGCGTTCTTGATCTCGATGACCAGCCGCAGCCCGTGCGCGCGGTCGGTGTAGTCGGCGACGTCCGCGATGCCCTGGAGCTTCTTGGCGTCCACCGCCTCCTTGATCTTCTCGATGACCCGCTCCGGGCCCACCTGGTAGGGCAGCTCGGTGACGACGATCGCCTTGCGGCGCGCGGTGACGTTCTCCAGGTGCGTGGTGGCGCGGGTGCGGAAGGACCCGCGGCCGGTGGCGTAGGCGTCGCGGATGCCGTCGAGGCCGACGATCTTGCCGCCCGAGGGCAGGTCCGGCCCCGGCACGAAGCGCATGAGCTCCTCGAGCGTCGCGTCCGGCTGCGCGATGAGGTGGCGTGCCGCGGCGGTGACCTCGACGAGGTTGTGCGGCGGCATGTTCGTCGCCATGCCGACGGCGATGCCCGAGGCGCCGTTGACGAGGAGGTTGGGCATCGCCGCCGGCAGCACCGAGGGCTGGGTCAGCTGGTTGTCGTAGTTGGGGACGAAGTCGACGACGTCCTCGTCGAGTCCCGCCGTCATGAGGAGGGCGGCCGGCGCGAGCCGTGCCTCGGTGTAGCGCGGGGCCGCGGGGCCGTCGTCGAGGGAGCCGAAGTTCCCGTGGCCGTCCACGAGCGGCACCCGCAGGGAGAAGTCCTGCGCGAGGCGCACCATGGCGTCGTAGATCGCGGTGTCGCCGTGGGGGTGGAGCTTGCCCATGACCTCGCCGACCACGCGCGCGCACTTGACGTGCCCGCGCTCGGGCCGCAGGCCCATCTCGTCCATCTGGAAGAGGATCCGTCGCTGCACGGGCTTGAGGCCGTCGCGCGCGTCGGGCAGCGCACGGGAGTAGATCACCGAGTACGCGTACTCGAGGAAGGAGCCCTGCATCTCGCTGGAGACGTCGATGTCGACGATCTGCTCCGGCACGGGCGGCGGCGGGGTGCTGCGGCGTGGCATTGGGCCATTGTCCCCCGACACGGGCGCCGGTCCGCGCACCCGTGCCCGCCGTGTCCGGGCCTGTGTCGGACCCGGCCGGTAGGTTGGGCCCATGAGCGAGGAGGCGCCCCCGTACCCCGCGCACTGGGAGGCCGACGTCGTGCTGCGCGACGGCATCCCGATGCACATCCGCCCGATCCGGCCGGAGGACGCGCCCGCGCTCCAGGCCATGCACCAGCGGCAGTCCCCGCTCTCGCAGTACTACCGCTTCTTCGCGCCGATGGAGCGGCTCAGCGACCGTGACCTGCACCGATTCACGCACGTGGACCACGACGACCGCGTCGCCCTCGTCCTCACGAGCGGTGAGGACATCCTCGCCGTCGGCCGCTACGACCGCCTGGACCACGACGTCGCCGAGGTCGCCTTCTACGTCGCCGACTCCGAGCACGGCCGCGGCCTGGGCTCGGTGCTCCTCGAGCACCTCGCCGCCGCGGGCCGGGAGCGTGGCGTCGTGCGCTTCACCGCCGAGGTGCTGCCCGCCAACGCCCGGATGATCCGCGTCTTCCGCGACGCCGGCTACGACGTCCACCAGGAGCTCGACGACGGCGTGCTGCGCGTGGAGTTCCACATCGAGGAGACCGGCCGCTCGTGGGGCGTCATGGCCGAGCGGGAGCAGCACGCGGAGTCGCTGAGCATGCGCACGCTCATGGCGGCCGGCTCGGTCGTCGTCGCCGGGCTGGGCGGCCCCGAGCAGGTCTTCGCCGAGCATGCCGCCGCCACCGTCCGTGCCGGCAGCTTCACCGGCCCCGTCCACCTCGTCGGCCTGCCCGACGGCGGGACGGAGGGGGCGGGACACGCCTCCCTCACCGCACTCGCCGAGCACCTGCGCGCGTCGGGGGCGCCCGCCCCGGACCTCGCGGTCGTCGCGGGGGAGCCGGACGCCGTCGTCGCCGCGGTCCCCGAGCTCGCGGCGCTGGGCGTGCACGCCGTCGTCGTCCTGTCCGGCGGCTTCGCCGAGGGGGACGAGGAGGGGCGGCAGCGGCAGGAAGAGCTCGTGCGCCGCACCCGCGCCGGCGGGATGCGGCTCCTCGGCCCGGCGTCCTACGGCGTCGTCGCCACCGGGCCCGCGGGACGGCTGGACGCCACGGTCCGCCGCGGGATCGGGCAGGGCGGCCTCGCCCTGTTCTGCCAGTCCGCCGCCGCTGGCAGCGCGCTCCTGTCCGCGGTCCAGCGGCGCGGCATCGGGCTGCGCAGCTTCGTCTCCGCGGGCAACCGCGCCGACGTGTCCGGCAACGACACGATGCAGGCCTGGCAGGACGACCTCGGCATCACCGCCGCCGTCGTCAACCTCGAGTCGATCGGCAACCCGCGCAAGTTCTCGCGCATCGCGCGGCGCCTGGGCGCCACCGTGCCGCTCATCACCGTGCTCAGCGGGCAGACCGGTCAGCAGGTGCCCCCGGGCCACGCGGTGCGCACCACGCGGGAGCCGCAGCGGGTGCTCGCGCAGATGCTCGACCAGGCGGGGGTGATGCGCACCCGGACCACCCAGGAGATGCTCGACCTCGCCCAGCTCCTCGTCTCCCAGCCGCTGCCGCGGGGGCCGCGCACGGCGGTGCTCGGCAACTCCGGTGCCCTCACCACCGCGATCGCCGGCGCGGCCCGCGGCCACGGCCTCCAGCCGGTGCCCTCCGGTGCCCTGCCCGCCCTCGCCACGGGGGAGGACTACGCCCGGGAGCTCGCCCGCCTGCGTGAGGACGACTCGTGGGACGCGCTCGTCGTCGCGCACGTGCCGCCCCTGGGCGACGGCGACGCCGGGGTCTGGCGCGCGCTCGCCGCGGCCGCGGCGGGGGAGGAGCGTCCCGTCCTCGCGGCCGTCCGGGGACTCCTCGGCCTCACCGACGAGCTGACGAGCGACGGACGCACCGTGCCTGCCTACGCCACGCCCGCCGACGCCGTCGCGAGCCTCGCCGGTGCCGTAGCCCACGCGCGGTGGCGCGACGCCGACCACGGCGAGCTCGTCGACCCCACCGGGATCGCCCCCGCCCGTGCCCGCGAGCTGCTCGCCCCGGCCCTGCGCGGCCTCGGGCCCGGTGAGGCCGCGCGGCTCGCGCCCGACGCCGTCGCCGAGCTCCTCGCCTGCTACGGGCTCAGCCTCGTGCCCTCCCGCACCGCCCGCACCCCCGAGGAGGCGGTCGCCGCCGCCCAGGAGCTCGGCTGGCCGGTGGCGCTCAAGACCCGCGACGAGGTGCTGCGCCACCGCGCCGACCTCGGCGGGGTGCGCCTGGACCTCCGCACCCCCGCGGAGCTCACCGCCGCCATGGCCGCGATGACCCGCGACCTAGAAGCCGTCGGCCGTCCCGGCCTCGGCGTCGAGGTCCAGGCCATGGCGCCGCCCGGTGTCGCCTGCGTCGTGCGCGGCACCGAGGACGACCTCTACGGGCCGGTCGTGTCCTTCGGCCTGGGCGGCGACGCCGTCGAGCTCCTCGACGACGTCTCCTACCGGATCCCCCCGCTCACCGACGTCGACGTCGCGCAGATGGTCCGCGCGGCCAAGGCCTCGCCCCGACTCTTCGGGCACCGCGGCCTGCCGGTCATGGACGTCAAGGCCCTGGAGAACGTCATCGCACGCGTCTCCGTGCTCGTCGACGACCTGCCCGAGGTGCGGCAGATCCTCCTCAACCCCGTGCTCGTCGGGCGTCGCGGCGCGGCCCTGCTCAGCGCCGTCGTCGAGGTCGCCCCGCCCGGGCGGGCCGACAGCGGACGACGCGTCCTGCCCGGGGTGGGCGCAAGTGGTGTCAAGATGGAGCCGTGGATCGCCGCAACGTGACGAACGACCTGCAGTCCCGCCTCCGAGCAGACCTGGACCGCGCCGGCTACTACCCGCGGCTCGTCCAGGGTGTTCTCGACATCGCGCTCGCGGGCGAGGAGGTCCGGGCCTACCTCGTGCACCCCGAGACGACCTTCGACTCCCGGGAGGTGCGTCGCCACCTCACCGCCCTCGCCCTGACGCCCACCCGGCTCGTCATGGCGCACGTCGACGACGTCCCGGGCAACGAGGTCCCCTCGGCTGCCGCGACCACCGAGGCGGTGCCGATCGACCGCATCTCCTCCGTCGCCCTCACCCACGGCGTGAGCGACCCGGCCGGCACCCACGGCGGGCTGCGCTCGGACGACCTCACCATCGCGGTCACCTGGGGCGGGGCCCAGCAGGTCGACCTCGCACCCGCCGGCTGCAGCGACCCCGACTGCGAGGCCGACCACGGCTACACCGGACTGCTCACCCCCGAGGACGTCGTCGTGCGCGTGAGCGCGCAGGCGGAGGGCGCCGCGGCGCTGGAGCAGGCGCTGGCCTTCGCGCGGGCGCTGTCCGCCGCGACGGTGTCGTCGACGTGACCGAGCTGCCCCCCGACCTGCGCCTGCCCGACTACGACGGCACCGGGCTGCGCGCCGTGCTGCCCGCCGCCCTCGACGCCGTCGGCGCCCCGACGACGAGCGCGGGCCGCACCTCCGCCGACGACCGCGAGGCCCTGGGCCTGCCGCAGGCCCGCAAGGTGTGCGTCGTCCTCGTCGACGGCCTCGGCGCCCGCATGCTCGCCGAGCGCGGCGGGCACGCCCCCTTCCTGCGCCGGCAGCTGGCCGACGGGCTCACCCTCACGAGCGGCTACCCGTCGACGACGGCGGCGAGCCTCACGATGTTCGGCACCGGCTGCCCGCCCGGCCAGACCGGCATGCTCGGCTACACGGTCCGCAACGACGCCGACGGCTCGCTCCTCAACCTCATCAGCTGGGAGGACGCGACCGTCTCGCCGCGGCAGTGGCAGCCCGAGCCCACGCTCGTCGAGCAGCTCGGCACCGAGTCGTGGGGACGGCGCGTGGCGAGCGTCGGACCGGCCCGGTTCGTCGGCTCCGGGCTCACCGAGGCCGCGCTGCGCGGTCCGCGCTTCGTCGCCGCCGACTCGATGGCCGACCGCGTGGACGCGACCTGCTCCCTGCTCCGCACCCGCGGCACCGACCTCGTCTACCTCTACTGGGGTGACGTCGACAAGATGGGCCACCACCACGGCTGGGGCTCCTGGCAGTGGGGGGAGGCCGTCGAGCTCGTCGACGCCGAGATCTCCCGGCTCGCCCGGCAGCTGCCCAAGGGCACCCTCCTGCTCGTCACCGCGGACCACGGCATGGTCGACCTCGGCCCCGACTCGCGCATCGACGTCGCGACGACCCCGGAGCTCGACCGCGACGTCGCGCTCATCGCGGGGGAGCCGCGCGCCGTCCACGTCCACACCGAACCCGGGACCGCCGCTGACGTCGCGGGGCGCTGGCGGGACGTGCTCGGGGAGACCGCCTGGGTCCTGCTGCGCGAGGAGGCGGAGGAGGTCGGCCTCTTCGGTCCGCTGAGCGAGCGGCACCGCACGACCGTGGGCGACGTCGTCGTCGCGACCCGGGGGACGCGCGCCGTCGTCGACTCCCGCACGCAGACGCCGTCGTCGATCGCGCTCGTGGGCGTCCACGGCTCGCTCACCCCCGGCGAGCTGGAGATCCCGCTCGTGCGGGTCGTGGTGTGAGGTGGCCGAGCTCGCCTTCTTCGCCGGCACGATGGACTCCGGCAAGTCCACCCTTGCCCTGCAGATCGACCACAACTACCGCCGTCGCGGGCTGAGCGGCCTCATCTTCAGCCGCAACGACCGCGCCGGCAGCGGCGTGCTCTCCTCCCGTCTCGGCCTGGCCGTCGCCGCCGTCGAGGCCGACGACGCGACGGACTTCTGGCAGGAGGTCGTCACCCGGCGCACCCACGGGGAGCGCGTGGACTACCTCGTGTGCGACGAGGCGCAGTTCTACAGCGTCGCGCAGGTCGAGCAGCTGGCCCGGCTCGTCGACGACATGGACGTGGACGTCTTCGCCTTCGGCATCACCACCGACTTCCGCACCCGGCTCTTCCCCGGCTCCGCCCGGCTGCTCGAGCTCGCGGACCGCGTCGAGCAGCTCCAGGTCCAGTCGCTGTGCTGGTGCGGGCGCCGCGCCACTCACAACGCGCGCACCGTGGACGGACGGATGGTGACCGAGGGCGAGCAGGTCGTCGTCGGGGACACCGAGGCGGAGCCCGAGCCGGCCGGCGGCGTGGGCTACGAGGTGCTGTGCCGCCGCCACCACGTGCGCCGGGAGACCGCCGCCGTCGGTGGTGCGGCCGAGCTCAGCCCGGAGACCCTGCCACTGGGCTGAGCGCCGGTGCGCCGGATCTGCCGGCGGCGTCAGGTCGCCGGCGGAGCGGCGGCGGCTGCGCGTGATCTGCGCACAAGTGCGCCGGGAGGCGGGTTGTGCGACACCTGTCCCGGTGTGTCGCCCGCGTGTCGCCAACTTGTGCGCAGGCCAGCGACGGGCCGGCGACCCGGGCGTGCGGGCGGCTGGGCGTGCCGGCGGCCGGCACGCCGGCTACTCGGGCTTGGCGCCGAAGACGATCTCGTCCCAGCTCGGCACGCTCGCGCGGCGGCCGCGGCTCGAGCGTCGCTTCGCGTCCTTGGCCTCGCCCTCACCGCGCTGCGCCGGTGCCTGCGCGGCCCGGCGGCCCTGGCCCTCACCCGTCCGGGGCTGGGCCGGCTCCTCCGCCCTCGGCGGAGCGGGCGCGACGGCGGGCGGCGTGGAGGGTGCGGGCTCCGGCTCCTCGACGACGGCGGGACGGGCGTCACGCGGCATGGGCAGCACCTGGGCGTCGACCGCCTCGTGTGCCCGTGAGGCCGGCGGGTGGGCGGCCGGGGGCAGCCCCCAGGCGTCGTCCTCCTCGACCGACTCGAGCTCGGGGCGGGTGCCCCGCGTGGCACGCAGCTCGGCGAGGAGGTCGTCGGTGCTCGCGGCGGGCAGGTCGCCGTAGCCGAGGTCGTCCTCCGGCTCGGCGTCGCTGAGGTCGGCGTCGACGGCCGCGAGGGCCGGGCCGAGGTCGCCGTCGGCCTCGACGTCGTAGAGCCGCACCGGCATGAGGTGACGGCGCGAGGGGCTGGCGGGGGTCACCTCGGTCTCGGAGAGCCAGCGGCCCTCGTCGTCCAGCGCGTGGGTGGTGCGGGCGGCCATGTCGACCTCCCAGCGGGCCTCGCGGTGCTTGTCGCCGGCGGTGAAGCGGGCGATGAGCTCCCACGAGCGGTCCTGGCGGCGGACGGCGTCCCACTCGATCTCCGGTGCGCGCACCCCGCGGGTGGCCAGCCGGTCCAGGACGAGGTCGCCCAGCGAGGGGGAGTCCTCGGCGCGGCCGACGGTGAAGCGGCGCGCCTGGTCCACCACCCAGCTGCGCTCGGCGAGGACGGGGCCCTCGTAGCGCTGGACGTGCTCCACGGGCAGGCCGGCGGCCTCCGCGACCTCCACGGCCGTGGCCCCGGCGCGAATGCGCGCCTGGATCTCCTTGGGCCGCAGCCCTGCACCGGCGCGGATCTGCTCGAGCTGGGGCCGGTCGCGCCGGACGGCAGCCCGCAGCGCGTCGTCGACCAGCAGGCGGTAGCGCTGGCCGTCCGGACCGGCGAGCGTGAGGTGCTCGCCGTCGCTGTGCAGCCCGACGAGTTCGAGCTCTAGCATGTCGTCCCCCTTCGAGGTATGGGTCGAGGGTGCCACCGCTCGCGGCCCGGATGCCGGATTCCCGCCGGTGTGTTCTCCAGGGTCCTGTCAGCATGGACCAGTGCGGCCGCCGGACCGGGGAGGTTCCCCGGCGTGGCACGACCCACCCGACGCCGCCCAGGGAGGACGCCATGACCGACACCACCGCCGTCAGCCAGGAGCTCATGGGGATCGCCGAGACCGTCGCCCGGGAGGCCGGCGACCTCGTCCGCGAGGCCCTCGGCGGGTCGGTCGCTGTGGCCGCGACGAAGAGCAGCGGCGTCGACCTCGTCACCGAGGTGGACCAGGCGGCCGAGGCGCTCATCCGCCGCCGCCTCGCCGAGCTGCGCCCCGAGGACGGCGTGCTCGGGGAGGAGGAGGGCTGGCAGGCCGGCTCCTCCGGCCTCGTCTGGGTGGTCGACCCCATCGACGGGACGACGAACTTCGTCTACGGCCTACCCGCCTACTCGGTGAGCATCGCCGTGGCCCGCGCGGAGGGGGAGGACCCCTTCGCCTGGGAGCTGCTCGCCGGAGCCGTCCACGCCCCGGCCACCGGGCAGACGTGGACCGCCGCCCAGGGCGGTGGCGCGTACGCCGACGGCGAGCCCCTCACCATCGGCACGCCGCCGCAGCTCGCCACGGCGCTCGTGGGGACCGGTTTCGCCTACACCGCCGACCGCCGGGCCGGGCAGGCACAGGTGCTCGCCGCGGTGCTGCCCGAGGTCCGGGACATCCGCCGCCTCGGGTCCGCCGCGATGGACCTGTGCCTCGTCGCCGCCGGCGCCATGGACGTCTTCTTCGAGCGCTACCTCAACCCCTGGGACATGGCAGCGGGCGCGCTCGTCGTCACCGAGGCGGGCGGCGTCGTCGAGCGGGTGGGGGAGGGCGTCGAGGGCGTGACCGTCGCCGGTCCGGCCGCGCTCGTCGACGCGCTCCTCGCCGTCGTGCGTCCCGCCCTGCGCTGAAACGGCCCGCCGGCCGGGAGATTCCGGTCACACCGCCGGGGGATTTGGACTCGACAACGCGCGGATCGCGGCGGAAACTCAGGCCTTGGCGCGGGCCCGACCGCGACGGCGGACCGCCTCATGGTGCACAATCCGGGTGCCGCGGGAACAACACGGGGCTCTCAACGTTCCTGAGGTACGGCACGAGCCGTGCCCCTGACACAACTAGACGAACCGGAGCGTGACGTCTACATGGCGACCGACTACGACGCGCCTCGCAAGAACGAGGAGGACCTCTCCGAGGACTCGATCGAGGAGCTCAAGGCCCGTCGGGCCGAGAAGAGCTCTCCCTCGGTCGACGAGGACGAGGCGGAGGCCGCCGAGGGCTTCGAGCTCCCGGGTGCCGACCTCAGCAACGAGGAGCTCTCCGTCCGGGTGCTGCCGCGCCAGGCCGACGAGTTCACCTGCTCGCGGTGCTTCCTCGTGCACCACCGCAGCCAGCTCGCCTACGAGGACGGCGGCCAGCTCGTCTGCTCGGAGTGCGCTGCCTGACCTGCCCGTCCCAGGGCCGCGGCCAGCTCGGCAGGACGCCGGCTGGCCACGAGCCAGTAGGGCGTCGGGTCCCGCGGGTCGACGACCTCCACACGCAGGCCCTGCCGCACCCACGGGCGCTGGCAGACAAAAGCGCGAGCATCGGCCTGCGGGCCCATGGCCGCAACCATCGCATCGGCGTCGAGCACCACGGTTTCCCCGAGGTGCACGACGCCGATTCGTGCGTTCGCGGCGTGCAGCACCGGCCCCGTGCCCACCTCCTCGTCGCCGAGCTCGACGACGACGCGCGGCGAGCTGACGAGCAGCCCGACGACGACGGCGACCGCCGCCACGATTCCGACGACGTAGCCGGCCGTGGCGCTGAAGGGCCACACGAGCGCGCCGACCGCCGCACCGGCGAGCGCGCCGAGCACGAGGTTGACCGGACGGGGGTGCAGGCGCTCGGAGAAGATGACGGAGTCCACGGCACCACTGTCCCACCTCGCCCGTCCCGCCCTCCCGCTCGGCCGGCCCGCCGGGGTGGCCGGCGGGGTGGACGCTGGTTGGGGTGGCGCGGCCGGGGTCAGTACAGTCGCGGGCGTGAGTGACTACGTCGACGTCCCGCTCGTCCGGCTCGACCCGGACCTGCCGGCACCGTCCTACGCCCACCCCGGGGACGCCGGGGCCGACCTCCACGCCCGCCACGACGTCGAGCTGGCGCCGGGGGAGCGGGCCGTGGTCCCCACCGGGACGGCGATCGCGCTCCCCGAGGGCTGGGCGGCCTTCGTCCACCCCCGCTCCGGGCTGGCGGCGCGGCACGGTGTCACGGTCGTCAACGCGCCGGGTACCGTGGACGCTGGGTTCCGGGGTGAGATCAAGGTGATCCTCCTCAACACCGACCTCCGGGAGACGGTGCGGATCGCACGTGGCGACCGCGTGGCGCAGCTCGTCGTGCAGCGCGTCGCGCAGGCCCGGTTCACCGAGGTGCAGGACCTGCCCGAGTCGGTACGCGGCACGGGCGGGCTGGGGTCAACGGGTGGCTGGACGGCCACCGGAGCAGGAGGCGAGAACTGATGGGGCTCTTCTCACGACGCCGCAAGGGCGACGATGCCGCGCCGGCCGAGACCGACGCACCGACCGACGACACCACGGCCGACGACGCCGCGACCGCCCCCACGGGCCGCGGCCCCTGGGACGTCGCCGACGTCCCCGAGGTCGGCCAGCGCCTCGACCTCGGCGCGCTGCGCGTCCCCGCCCGCCCCGGCCTCAAGCTGCGGATGGAGATGGACAAGCGCACCCGCCAGGTCGTGGCCACGAGCCTGTCCGTGTCCGGCTCCGCGCTCCAGCTCCAGGCCTTCGCCGCCCCC
Organism: Georgenia sp. Marseille-Q6866; assembly: GCF_965111665.1. Taxonomy (NCBI): domain Bacteria; kingdom Bacillati; phylum Actinomycetota; class Actinomycetes; order Allobogoriellales; family Allobogoriellaceae; genus Georgenia; species Georgenia sp. Marseille-Q6866. Next base: position 24,320 of record NZ_CBCOOR010000003.1, read on the forward strand.
CGCTCCGGCGGGCTGTGGGCCGACCTGCGTCCCGAGATCATCGCCTCGGTCGAGAAGCAGGGCGGCACCGCCGACGAGGTCGACGGCCCCTTCGGCCGCGAGATCCTCGCCCGGCTGCCCGTCACCGCCCAGGACGGCCGCATGGGCCACCGCCCGGCGCGCTTCATCGGTGCCGACGGACCCCGCTGGTTCCTCCGCGGCGTCCTCAGCGGACGCGCCGCCGTCGACCCCGACGCCGCCGCCGAGCTCGAGGACCTCTTCGCCGACGTCGTCGTCGTCCGCGGGCAGGAGGCCCGCCCGCCGCGCGACGTCCTCATGCTCCGCGTGCCCGGCAAGGCGAGCGGAGGGACGACGGCGGAGGAGACCCCGACGACGTCCTTCGACCCGCTCGCCCGCGGTCCCGAGATCACCGAGATCCGCTGAGGGACGTGAGCCTGTCCGTGGCCGAGGCCCCCAGCCGCCGGCGCACCCGCGTCGACGGTGTCCTCGTGGCCGTCACCTACCGTCCCGCGGGCTCGCCCGTGGGGCTGGTGGGGCGGCTCACCGACGGCAGCACCGAGGTCGACCTCGTGTGGCTGGGCCGCCGCGAGATCCCCGGCATCACGCCCGGCCGGCGGCTCGTCGCCGAGGGCGTCGTCCACTCCGGCGGTCTGCGCCCCACCATCTTCAACCCGGCCTACCGGCTGCTGCGGGAGGACTCATGACCACCGGCCCCACCGACCCGGGCGGCGCGCCCGACAGCGCCCCGGAGGTCGTCGCCGAGGCGGTGACCCGCTCGCGGATGAGCCAGCTCGCCGGCGAGGACTTCTCCGTCGCCGACGCCGTCGGCGGTGTCCGCGGGCTCGTCGAGTCGGTGGCCCCCGGGCTCGTCTTCGTCGTCGTCTACCTCGTCGCGGGCCAGGAGCTCGTGCCCCCGCTCGTCGCGTCTCTCGCCGTCGCGGTCGTCCTCGTCGTCGCCCGGCTCGTCGGCGGCACGCCGGTCACCCAGGCGCTCGGCGGGGTGGTCGGCGTCCTCATCGGCGTGCTGTGGGCGTGGCGCTCGGGCGAGGCGCAGGACTACTTCGCCCTCGGCCTGTGGACCAACGCCATCTACGGAGCCGGCCTGCTCGTCAGCGTCGTCGTGCGCTGGCCGCTCGTCGGCGTCGTCGTCGCCCTCCTGCGCCAGGAGGGCTTCGCCTGGCGCACCGACCCCGCGCAGCGCCCGCGGCTGCGCCGCTACACCGCCGCGACGTGGCTGTGGATCGGTCTCTTCGTCGCGCGTCTGGCCGTCCAGCTGCCGCTCTACCTCGACGCGTCGACGGCCTGGCTGGGCACCGCCCGCCTCGTCATGGGCGTCCCACTGTGGGCCCTGGCCCTGTGGGTCACGTGGCTGCTGGTGCGGGAGCGACCAGCCGCTGCAGCGCAGCCGGGTCAGCCCGCTCACTGAGCACGAGGACGAGCCGGTCCCCGGCGAGCACCCGCTCGTCCGGGTCCGGCGGCACCGGCTCACCGGCCCGGATGATCGCCGAGAGGAAGCAGCCCGGGCCCCAGTCGAGCTCCCGGACGGTGCGGCCGGCGACGGCGGAGCCGGGCGCGAGCGTCACCTCGTGCAGGCTTGTGCCCGAGCCGTGGAAGGAGAAGATCCGCACGAGGTCGCCGACGGTGACGGCCTCCTCGACGAGCGCCGTCATGATCCGCGGCGTGGAGACCTGGACGTCCACACCCCACGCGGAGTCGAACATCCACTCGTTCTTCGGGTTGTTGACCCGCGCGACGACGCGCGGCACCCCGAACTCGGTCTTGGCGAGCAGGGAGATGACGAGGTTGGCCTTGTCGTCGCCGGTCGCGGCGACGACGACGTCGCACGCGTCCACCCCCGCCTCCGCGAGGCTGGAGATCTCGCACGCGTCGGCGAGCTGCCACTCGGCGTCGGCCACCGAGGCGATGCGCATGGCGGCGGGCTGGCGGTCGATGAGGGTGACGGTGTGCCCGTGGGAGAGCAGCTCGCGGGCGATGGACCGGCCCACGCTGCCGGCCCCGGCGATGACGACGCGCATCAGACCTCCTCCTCGCGCGGGGGAGCGGACAGCACCCGCTGGACCTGCTCGACGGCGTCGGTCACCGCGAGCACGTGGAGGAGGTCACCGTCCTGGAGGACCGTCCCGGCATCGGGCAGCAGGCCGGAGCCGCGCCGGGTGAGGAAGGCCGCCCGTGCCCCGGACGCCACCTCGAGGTCGACGAGCGGACGACCCACCCAGCCGCTGTGGACGTCGAGTTGGAGGAGGGACACCCGGCCGGAGGCGTCGCGGTACTCGGCGGCCGCACCGGCGGGGAGCAGGCGCCGGAGCACCTGGTCGGCGGTCCAGCGCACCGTCGCCACGGTGGGGATGCCGAGGCGCTCGTAGACCTCGGCACGCCGCGGGTCGTAGATCCGGGCGACGACGCTGCCCACCCCGAAGGTCTCGCGAGCCACGCGGGCCGCGAGGATGTTGGAGTTGTCGCCGCTGGAGACGGCCGCGAAGCCGTAGGCGTCCTCGATTCCGGTCTGCGACAGGGCGTCGCGGTCGAAGCCGAGGCCGGTGACGCGCTGCCCGGAGAAGTCGTCGGGAAGGCGACGGAAGGCGTCGGGGTTCTGGTCGAGGACGGCGACCGAGTGGCCCTGCTCCTCGAGCTGGACGGCGAGGGAGGCCCCGACGCGGCCACAGCCCATGATGACGAAGTGCACGTCGGCACGCTACCGCGCCCGGGCCTAGCATGACCTTCCGTGACCCTCGACCCCGCGGCCTTCCACCGGGCGCTCCTCGCCCGGCCCCGCGGCAGGCAGCGCCACCCGGCACCGGCCGCGGCACTCGTGGCCCTCGCGGCGCCCGCCGCCGCGAGCGTCGCCGGTCCCGGCATGCTCGCCGACGACCTCGCCCGGTGGGCCGTGCTCGGCACGGTCGGCGCGCTCGGCATCGTCCTCCTCGCCCTCGGCCAGCTGCCCGACGACGCCCCGCGCGGCGGGGACGGGGTGCGCACCCCCGCACTGCTCGTCGAGCGGATCCTCCTCCTCGCCGCGTCGGCGGCCGCCGCCGCCGAGCTTCTCGCCGCTGCCGGCCTCGCCCTGCCGCGCCCGCTCCTCGCGGCCGTCCTCGTCGCGCTCGCCCTCGCGGCCCGGCTCGCCGTCGCGCAGCCGGTCCGACGGCGGGTGACGGCCGGGCTCGGCGTCCTCGCCGCCGTCGTCCTTGCGGTGGTCCTCGCCGCGGGCTTCGGGGCAGCCGCGAGCGGCGTCCTGCCGGACCCCGCGGTCCGCAGCGGGCTCGGCCGCTCGGCGCCCGCGCAGCTGCTCGCCGTGGGCGGGGCCGTGGCCCTCACCGGCGCGGTGCTCCAGCCCGCCCTCCTCGTCAGCCGCCGGCGCGGGCTGCCCCGCGCCGCGGCCGCCGGAGCAGCCGTCGTGCTCGTCGGTGCGCTCGTCGGCGCCCGCCTCGTCGTCAGCGGCGACGCCCTGCTGCTCGGCGTCACGGACGCGGGCCTGGGCGGCTGGGCAGAGCCGTGGGTCGCCGTCGTCCTCGCCGGCGGGCTGCTCGCCGCGGGCACGAGTGCCCTGTCCGGCCTGCCGCGCCCGCCCGGGACGTGGCCCGCGAGCCGGGGCTGGCCCGCCGGTGCTGCCGGCCGCCGGCTCAGCACCGCGGTGGCCGGGGCGGCGGTCGCCGTCGTCCTCCTCGGGGGTGGGCAGCCGTGGCGGCTCGTCGCGTGCTACGCGGCCGCCGTCCTGCTCCTGGCCCTCCTCGCCCTGCTCGCCGGCCGGCGCGAGTGGCGCCGCCGGCTCGAGATCCTCTACCGGCCCGCCGGCCGGCGCACCGCGCGCCGCGCCCGGGCACTCACCGGGGTGGGGGCGGGCGTGTCCGCCGCCCTGCTCCTCCTCGCGGTGCCCCACGGCTGGCCCGCCCTCGTCGCCGTCGCGGTCGGGTCGGCGATGATGTGGGGTGTGAGCCGACACGACCACGAGCTGCGCGCACGACTGGCCCTGGAGCACGTGGCCCAGGACCGGCCGCTGCCGACGGTCGTGCGCGCCTTCGTCGTCGTCACCGAGCTCGACCGGCCCGCCGTGCGGGCCGTCACCTACGCGCGAGCGATGCGGGCAACCTCCGTGGAGACGCTCACCGTGCCGGTCGACGAGGACGCCGCAGCGGCCCTGCGCCGGCAGTGGACCGCACTGGACCTGCCCGTGCCGCTCGTCGAGCTCGCCGCGCCCCCGGGCGACACCGGCGCGGGGGTGGTCGCGCACGTCGCCGCCGCCCGCCGCGCGGAGCCGGACGGGCTCGCCGTCGTCTACCTGCCCGAGACCACCGCCCGGCGCTGGTGGCGCCGGCTGCTGCTCGGCAGCGGACCGCAGCGGCTGCGCACGCGGCTGCTCGCCCTGCCCGGCACCGTCGTCACCACCGTCCCCTGGCCCACCGAGGAGAGCTGAGCACATGGACGTCCTGACCGGGGTCACCGTCGGCCCGCCCGCCCACGGCGGGCACTGCGTGGCCCGCGTCGAGGGCCGCGTCGTCTTCGTGCGCCACTCGGCCCCCGGCGAGGTCGTCGACGTGCGGCTCACCGACGCCGGCGAGGGCCGCAAGTTCTGGCGGGGGGACGCCGTCGCCGTCCACGAGGCCTCCCCGGACCGCGTCCCGAGCCGCTGGCCCGAGGCCGGCCCCGGCGGGGTCGGCGGGGGAGAGCTGGCGCACCTGTCCCTGGCGGCCCAGCGCCGCTGGAAGGCGGAGGTCGTGCGCGACACCCTGCGCCGCATCGGCCACCTCGAGCTCGACCACCTCGGCCCGCTCGTCGTCGAGCCCCTCGGCGAGGACGACGCGCGCGACGGCCTGGGCACGCGCACCCGCATCGACCTCGTCCTGGACGCCGCCTCCCGGCCGGGCATGTACCGCCACCGCACCCACGACGTCGTGCCGCTCGAGCAGATGCCGCTCGCCGTGCCGGCCATCGCCGACGCCGACCTCTTCGCCGCCGGCCGCTGGGACGGCGTGCGGCCCGGCACCCGCCTCGACGTCGTCGCGCCGAGCGAGGGGCCCGTCGTCGTCCTCGCCGACGGCCGGCTCGTCGACCTCGCCGACCCCGCCGGCTCGCTCGCCGCCACGCGCGGGTCCCGCCCGCGCCGAGGACGCCGCGACGCCGGCGCACCGGCCCGGGTGGCCGTGCACGAGCACGTCACCACCGCGGTCGGGGACCTCTCCTACCGCGTCGACGCCACGGGGTTCTGGCAGGTCCACCGCGACGCCCCCGCCGCCCTCGTCGACGCCGTCCTCGCCGCCGCCCGCCCCGAGCCCGGGCAGCGGGTCGTCGACCTGTACTCCGGGGCCGGGCTCTTCACCCTCCCGCTCGCCCGCGCCGTCGGGGAGAGCGGGCGCGTGGACGCCGTCGAGGTCAATGCGCGCGCCGTCACGGACGCCCGCCGCAACCTCCACGACAGCCCGCAGGTCACGCTCCACGTCGCCGGCGTCACCGGCGCGGTCGTCCAGGGCCTGGGCAGCGGTGTCGACGCCGTCGTCCTCGACCCGCCGCGCTCCGGTGCCGGCGCCGAGGTCGTCACGGCGCTCACCGAGCTGCGGCCCCGGCGGATCGTCTACGTCGCCTGCGACCCGGCGGCGCTGGCGCGCGACCTGCGCACCGCCGTCGACCACGGGTACGACGTCACCGGCCTCACCGGCTACGACCTCTTCCCGCACACCCACCACGTCGAGTGCGTCGCGGTGCTCGAGCCCCGCGCGGACTGAGCGGGCGACGACGCGCCGGACCGTTCGGCGTGACTTCACCCAGCCGACAAAGTATCTTGATGTCGAGATAACTTGTGGGTGGCGGCTGCTGCGACGGCTCCACCCGCGTGGGACGATGACCGACAGAAGCGCAGCAGCGAAGCGGCAAGAGGAGCAGATGTGAGCGTCGACAGCTTTGGAGCCCGCTCCACCCTCACGGTGGGCGAGCAGGACTACGAGATCTACCGCCTGGACGCGGTCGAGGGCCTGGAGCGGCTGCCCTACAGCCTCAAGATCCTCGCCGAGAACCTCCTGCGTACCGAGGACGGCGCCAACGTCACCGCCGACCACGTGCGCGCCCTCGCGACGTGGAACCCGGAGGCGGACCCGGACACCGAGATCCAGTTCACCCCGGCCCGCGTCGTCATGCAGGACTTCACCGGCGTGCCGTGCATCGTCGACCTCGCCACCATGCGTGAGGCGATGGTCGACCTCGGCGGCGACCCGACGAAGATCAACCCGCTCGCCCCGGCCGAGCTCGTCATCGACCACTCCGTCGTCGTCGACTCCTTCGGCAACGCGCAGTCCTTCGCCCGCAACGTCGAGCTCGAGTACGAGCGCAATGGCGAGCGCTACCAGTTCCTGCGCTGGGGCCAGACCGCCTTCGACGACTTCAAGGTCGTCCCCCCGGGCACCGGCATCGTCCACCAGGTCAACGTCGAGTACCTGGCCCGCACCGTCATGACCCGCAGTCGAGACACTGCCGACGGCTCCGTGATCACTGCCTACCCCGACAGCTGCGTCGGCACCGACTCCCACACCCCGATGGTCAACGGCCTGGGCGTGCTGGGCTGGGGCGTCGGCGGCATCGAGGCCGAGGCCGCCATGCTCGGCCAGCCGATCAGCATGCTCATCCCCAAGGTCGTCGGCTTCAAGCTGTCCGGTGAGATCCCCGACGGCGCCACCGCGACCGACGTCGTCCTCACGATCACCGAGAAGCTGCGCGACCACGGCGTCGTCGGCAAGTTCGTCGAGTTCTACGGCGAGGGCGTCGCCGCGGTGCCGCTGGCCAACCGCGCGACCATCGGCAACATGAGCCCGGAGTTCGGCTCCACCGTCTCGATCTTCCCGGTCGACGACGTCACCCTCGAGTACCTCCGCCTCACCGGCCGGGAGGAGGCGCAGGTCCAGCTCGTGGAGGCCTACGCCAAGACCCAGGGCCTGTGGCACGACCCGTCCCGCGAGGTGCAGTACTCCGAGTACGTCGAGCTCGACCTCTCCTCGGTCGTGCCCTCGATCGCCGGCCCCAAGCGCCCGCAGGACCGGATCGCGCTGACCAACGCCAAGGACCAGTGGCGCGCGGACATCAAGAACTACGTCGTCAACGGCAACTCGATCGACAAGAGCGAGCTCGACAAGGAGCTCATGGACACCTTCCCGGCGTCCGACCCGACGAGCCCCGACCCGACCCACCACTCCTCCGAGCAGGGCCGCCCGGTCCACTCGGCCGCCCCGCCGAACGGCTACGAGCGCCCGAGCAACCCGGTGCGCGTGACCCTCGAGGACGGCACCGACGTCGAGCTCGACCACGGCGCCGTCGTCATCGCGGCGATCACCTCGTGCACCAACACCTCCAACCCCTCCGTCATGCTGGGCGCCGCCCTGCTCGCGAAGAAGGCCGTCGAGAAGGGCCTGGAGACCAAGCCCTGGGTCAAGACCTCGATGGCCCCCGGCTCGCAGGTCGTGACGAACTACTACGACAAGGCGGGCGTCTGGCCCTACCTCGAGGCGCTCGGATACCACCTCGTCGGCTACGGCTGCACCACGTGCATCGGCAACTCCGGCCCGCTGCCGGAGGAGATCTCGACGGTCGTCAACGAGCACGACCTCGCCGTCGCCTCGGTGCTCTCGGGCAACCGGAACTTCGAGGGCCGGATCAACCCGGACGCGAAGATGAACTACCTCGCCTCGCCGCCGCTCGTCGTCGCCTACGGCCTGGCCGGGACGATGGACTTCGACTTCGAGACCGAGCCGCTCGGGCAGGACAAGGACGGCAACGACGTCTTCCTGCGCGACATCTGGCCCAGCCCGGCCGAGATCGACGCCGTCATCGCCAGCTCCGTCAGCCAGGAGATGTTCGAGGAGGACTACGCCGACGTCTTCGCCGGTGACGAGCGCTGGCGCGAGCTCCCGACGCCGGAGGGCGACACCTTCGCGTGGGACGAGGACTCGACCTACGTCCAGAAGCCCCCGTACTTCGAGGGCATGACCGCGGAGCCGGAGCCCGTCACGGACATCACCGGTGCGCGCGTCCTGGCCAAGCTCGGTGACTCGGTGACCACCGACCACATCTCCCCGGCCGGTGCGATCAAGCCGGACAGCCCCGCGGGCCGCTACCTCGCCGAGCACGGCGTGGCGCGCAAGGACTTCAACTCCTACGGCTCGCGCCGCGGCAACCACGAGGTCATGATCCGCGGCACCTTCGCCAACATCCGGCTGCGCAACCAGCTGCTCGACGGGGTCGAGGGTGGCTTCACGAAGAACTTCCTCTCGGGGGAGCAGGACTCGATCTTCGACGCGTCGATGGCCTACCAGGAGGCCGGCATCCCGCTCGTCGTCCTCGGTGGCAAGGAGTACGGCTCCGGGTCCTCGCGTGACTGGGCCGCCAAGGGCACCACGCTCCTCGGCATCAAGGCCGTCATCGCCGAGAGCTTCGAGCGCATCCACCGTTCCAACCTCATCGGCATGGGCGTCCTGCCGCTGCAGTTCCCGGCCGGCGAGAACGCCGACTCCCTGGGCCTGGACGGCACCGAGACCTTCTCGGTCTCCGGTGTCACCGAGCTCAACGAGGGCCGCACGCCCCGCACCGTCAAGGTGACCGCAGAGAAGGAGGGTGGCGAGACGGTCGAGTTCGACGCCGTCCTGCGCATCGACACCCCCGGCGAGGCGGACTACTTCCGCAACGGCGGCATCCTCCAGTACGTGCTGCGGAGCCTGGTCAAGAAGGCTGCCTGACCCCACGCGCACGGACGGGCCCCGGTCGACAGACCGGGGCCCGTCCCGTTCTTCCGCCCCCACCTCGCCGAGCGCTGACTTGTTACTCCATCCGCGCCGAGCGCTGAGCCGTTGCTCCCACCAGCGCCGAGCGCCCCACCAGCGCCGAGCGCTGACTTGTTACTCCCTCAGCGCCGAGCGCCCCACCAGTGCCGAGCGCTGACTTGTTACTCCTTCAACGCCGAGCGCCCCACCAGCGCCGAGCGCTGACTTGTTACTCCCTCAGCGCCGAGCGCCCCACCAGTGCCGAGCGCTGACTTGTTACTCCTTCAACGCCGAACGCTGACTTGTTACTCGCTACGAGGCGGCCGAGCGGTAGAGGTCGGTGAGGACGAAGATCTCCGAGCCGTGGTGGATGAGCTCACGGTTGAGGTGCAGCACGAGGTGCCCGAACGGCGCGGCGGCGTCGATCTCCGTCGCCTGGCTCAGTCCCACCGTCATGAACTCCTCGTCCTGCACCGACTCGACGCCCGTGCGCCACGCGTCCACCCGGCGGGCGAGCTCCTCGCGGGCCTCGTCGGCGTCCCCGTGGACGACGGCGTCCTGCCGCCGCCGCTGCCGCTCACCGAAGGTCCACTCCCACCGCTCGAAGTAGGTCTCGGTGAGATGGGCGACGAGCCAGGCGATCGTCCGCGGGCCGGGCTCGTCCGGTCCTGCCGGCCACTCCGCCACCCACTCACCGGTCCCGAGCGTGCGCGGGGTGCGTTCCTCCCCGCGGCGCACGACGTTGAGAGCCCCAGGGTGGGGCTCCCGGGTGAACTCCTCCTGCGTCACGGTGGCGAGCCGGCCGGCGAGCTCGAGCCACGAGAAGCCGAGCTGGCCCAGCGCCATCGCCTTCGGTGTCGGTGCCTCGAGGATCGACCAGTCGAACTCGGGAGTGCCGTAGTCGCCTCGCATCGGTGCGCCTCCTGGGGTCTGCGACGTTCAGCACACCGTAGTGCCCGACGGCGGGGCCTCGGAAGGGGGAAGGGCGGCGCGCCGTGGCGCCGCGCGGAGGCACCGTGCCGCGGTGGCGACGGCACTCGCGGCGGGAACACGTCCGCTGTTCGTAACAAGTGAGCTGTCGGCGACAGGGGGTTGCCGAGCGGGGCGTCACAAGTGAGCTGTCGGCGACAGGGGGTTGCCGGGTTGTCGGGCTGTCGGGCTGTCGGTAACAAGTGAGCTGTCGGCGCGAGGGGGCGTGTCGGGGACGACACAGGGGGCGTCGGCGGGGAAGTGGGCGCGGTGGCGCGCGTCGACGTAGGCTGAACCGGCGTGCTGTCACCGATCTGGAAAGGGGAGCGATGAGTCTGCTCGGACGCATCCGCAGGCCCGCGGACCTGCACTCCCTGACCAGCCCCGAGCTCGAGGTTCTGGCCAAGGAGCTGCGGGACTACCTCGTCGACTCGGTCTCCAAGACCGGTGGTCACCTGGGCCCCAACCTCGGCGTCGTCGAGCTCACCCTGGCGATCCACCGCGTCTTCGAGTCGCCGCGCGACCGCGTCGTCTTCGACACCGGCCACCAGTCCTACGTCCACAAGCTTCTCACCGGGCGCCAGGACTTCGCGGACCTGCGCAAGCGCGGCGGCCTGTCCGGCTACCCCAGCCGCACCGAGTCCGAGCACGACATCGTCGAGAACTCCCACGCCTCGACCGCCCTCTCGTGGGCCGACGGCATTGCCCGCGCGCACGAGCTCACCGGCCAAAAGGATCGCCACGTCGTCGCCGTCATCGGTGACGGCGCCCTCACCGGCGGCATGGCCTGGGAGGCGCTCAACAACATCACCGAGGCCCAGGACCGGCGCCTCGTCATCATCGTCAACGACAACGGCCGCTCCTACGCCCCCACCATCGGCGGCTTCGCCCACCACCTCGACGCGCTGCGCACCGCCCGCGGCTACGAGAAGGTGCTCGGCTGGGGCAAGCGCGCCCTGCAGCGCAGCGGCCCGCCCGGGCGGATGACCTACGACGCTCTCCACGGCCTCAAGAAGGGCGTCAAGGACGTCATCGCCCCCCAGGGCATGTTCGAGGACCTGGGCATGAAGTACATCGGCCCGGTCGACGGCCACGACCTCGCCGCCATGGAGTTCGCGCTGCGCCGCGCCAAGGCCTTCGGCAGCCCCGTCATCGTCCATGCGATCACCGAGAAGGGCCGCGGGTACACCCCGGCCATGGAGGACGTCGCCGACCGCTTCCACGCCGTCGGCGTCATCCACCCCGAGACCGGGCTGCCCGTCGCCCCCTCGCGCTTCGGCTGGACCTCGGTCTTCGCCGAGGAGATCGTCGAGATCGCTCGCAAGCGCAGCGACGTCGTCGCCGTCACCGCCGCGATGCTCGCCCCCGTGGGGCTCGCCCCGCTCGCCGAGGAGTTCCCCGAGCGCGTCATCGACGTCGGCATCGCCGAGCAGCACGCGCTCACCTCCGCGGCCGGCATGGCCTTCGCCGGGCTGCACCCCGTCGTCGCGCTCTACGCGACCTTCCTCAACCGCGCCTACGACCAGCTCCTCATGGACGTCGCGCTCCACCGCGCGGGCGTCACCATCGTCCTGGACCGCGCCGGCATCACCGGCGACGACGGTGCCAGCCACAACGGCATGTGGGACCTCGCGCTGCTGCGCACCGTCCCGCGCCTGCGCCTGGCCGCGCCCCGCGACGAGGAGACCCTGCGCGCCGAGCTGCGCGAGGCCGTCGACGTCGACGACGCCCCGACCGTCGTCCGCTACCCCAAGGGCGCCCTGCCCGAGGCGCTGCCCGCGATCGGCCGCGAGGGTGACGTCGACGTCCTCGCCCGCACCGCCGGCGACGGCGGGGCCCGGGTGCTCCTCGTCGGCGTCGGGGTCATGGCGCACACCGCCGTCGCCGCCGCCGCTGCGCTGGGCGCGCAGGGCATCGGCTCGACCGTCGTCGACCCGCGGTGGGTGCTGCCGGTGAGCGAGGACCTCCTGGACCTGGCCGCCAAGCACGACCTCGTCGTCGTCGTCGAGGACGGTCTGGGCACCGGCGGCGTCGGCAGCGCCGTGCGCGACGCCATGGCACAGGCCGGCCACGCGGTCCCCGTGCAGACCCACGGCCTGCCCCACGAGTTCCTCGACCACGCCACCCGCCCGCAGGTCGTCGAGCAGTACCACCTCCAGGCCCAGGACGTCGCCCGGCAGGCGGCCGGCGCCGTCGCGGCCCTCACCTCCGCCGCCGAGCAGTCGCTCGACCGGCCGGTGGAGCGCGACGCCTGACCCTGAAGGTGTGCCCCGTCACACCCGGGTAGCGTCGTGTGAGTGGGCTTACGTGGGTACTCGGGCCTAGGTCCCACGGCCGCGGCCGATCCTGTTCGTACGGTGGTCCTACCGGCACCCGCCGGGGAGGAGAGGGAGACAGCAATGGCTACGACCACCATCCACACGGCGCAGCAGACCGCGGACGCCTGGCAGGGCTTCGCACCCGGCCCGTGGCAGGAGAGCGTCGACGTCCGCGACTTCATCCAGCGCAACTACACCGCCTACGACGGCGACAGCTCGTTCCTCGCCGGGCCCACCGAGCGCACGACGCACGTGTGGAGCACCCTGTCGGCGATGTTCCCCGAGGAGCGCGAGAAGGGCGTGTACGACGTCGACGCGACGACACCGTCGACGATCACCGCCCACGCGCCCGGCTACATCGACGAGGACCGCGAGGTCATCGTCGGCCTGCAGACCGACGCCCCGCTCAAGCGCGCGATCATGCCCTACGGCGGGTGGCGCATGGTCGCGACCTCGCTGGAGACCTACGGCTACGAGGTCGACCCGACGCTCGAGACGATTTTCACGACCTACCGCAAGACCCACAACCAGGGCGTCTTCGACGTCTACCCGCCCGACGTGCGCCGCGCCCGCAGCGCCCACATCGTCACGGGCCTGCCCGATGCCTACGGGCGCGGGCGCATCATCGGCGACTACCGCCGCGTCGCGCTCTACGGCGTCGACGCCCTCATCGAGGCGAGGAAGGCCGACCGCGCCCTCCTCGACACCCAGCGCTCCGTCGAGGACGTCATCCGCGACCGCGAGGAGAACAGCGAGCAGATCCGCGCTCTCCAGGAGCTCAAGGAGATGGCCGCCTCCTACGGCTACGACATCTCCGGCCCCGCCCGCACCGGCCGCGAGGCCGTCCAGTGGCTGTACTTCGCCTACCTCGGCGCGGTGAAGGAGCAGAACGGCGCGGCCATGTCGCTGGGCCGCACCTCGACCTTCCTCGACATCTTCCTCGAGCGGGACATCGCCGCCGGCGTCCTCACCGAGTCCGAGGCCCAGGAGATCATCGACGACTTCGTCATCAAGCTGCGCATCGTGCGCTTCCTGCGCACCCCCGAGTACGACGAGCTCTTCTCCGGTGACCCGACGTGGGTGACCGAGTCGATCGGCGGCGTCGGCGACGACGGGCGCCACCTCGTCACGAAGAACTCCTTCCGGATGCTCCAGACCCTGTACAACCTGGGCCCTGCGCCCGAGCCCAACCTCACCGTGCTGTGGAGCGAGGACCTGCCCGAGGGCTTCAAGCGCTTCTGCGCGCAGGTCTCGATCGACACCTCCGCGATCCAGTACGAGTCCGACTCGCTCATCCGCTCGCAGTGCGGTGACGACGCCGGCATCGCCTGCTGCGTCTCGGCGATGGGGATCGGCAAGCAGATGCAGTTCTTCGGGGCGCGCGTCAACATCGCCAAGGCGCTGCTGTACGCGATCAACGGCGGCCGTGACGAGATCAGCGGCAAGCAGATCGCTCCCGTCACCGAGCCGGCGAGCGGCGACGTCCTCGACTACGACGACGTGCTGGGTCGCTACGACGTCCTGCTCGACTGGCTGGCCGCCACCTACGTCGACGCGCTCAACTGCATCCACTACATGCACGACAAGTACGCCTACGAGCGCCTGGAGATGGCGCTGCACGACCGCGACGTCCTGCGGACGATGGCCTGCGGCATCGCCGGCCTGTCCGTCGCCGCCGACTCGCTCTCGGCGATCCGGTACGCGACCGTGCGGCCGGTGCGGCGCGAGGACGGCCTCGTCGTGGACTTCGAGGTCGAGGGCGACTTCCCGACCTTCGGCAACGACGACGACCGCGTCGACGACATCGCCATCATGCTCGTCGAGCGCTTCATGGCGAAGATCCGCCGCCAGCCCACCTACCGGGACGCCGTGCACACCCAGTCGGTGCTGACGATCACCTCGAACGTCGTCTACGGCAAGCACACCGGCAACACCCCCGACGGCCGCCGCGCGGGGGAGTCCTTCGCCCCTGGCGCCAACCCGATGAACGGGCGCGACACCCACGGCATGCTCGCCTCGGCGCTGTCGGTGGCGAAGCTGCCCTACTCCGAGGCGCAGGACGGCATCTCGCTGACCAACACCGTGGTGCCCTCCGGCCTGGGCCGCACCAAGGACGAGCAGGTCACCAACCTCGCCGGCCTGCTCGACGCCTACATGGGCTCCCAGGGCTTCCACATGAACGTCAACGTCCTCAACCGCGACACGCTCTACGACGCTATGGAGCACCCGGAGAACTACCCCCAGCTCACCATCCGCGTCTCCGGCTACGCGGTGAACTTCGTGCGGCTCACCCGCGAGCAGCAGCTCGACGTCATCTCGAGGACCTTCCACGGACAGGTCTGACGTCCCGCTCCCGGCCCGCCACCCGAGCGGGCCGGGAGCCCACCACTCCGTCGTCGTCAGGGGAGGGAACCGATGAGCCAGGAGCAGACCCTCGTCACCGGCGTCGTCGCCCCCGACGGCATCAACGGCGAGTACGTGGCCGTCCCCGAGGACGCCGTGCCCCGGCTGCGGCGCTCGGCCGGCACCGCCGGCCTCGCGTCGGTGGAGGAGATGGACCGCAGCGAGCACCTCGCCGCCGTCCGCGCCGGTGACATCGGGTCGGTCCACTCCTGGGAGCTCGTCACGGCGGTCGACGGCCCCGGCACCCGGCTCACCGTCTTCCTCGCCGGCTGCCCCCTGCGCTGCCTCTACTGCCACAACCCCGACACCCTGCGCATGCGTGACGGCGAGGCCGTCCGGGTCGACGAGCTGCTGCGCCGGGTCAGGCGCTACGTGCCCGTCTTCAAGGCCACCGGCGGCGGGCTCACAGTCTCCGGCGGGGAGCCGCTCATGCAGCCGGCCTTCCTCACCCGGCTCCTCGAGGGCGCCCGGGCGATGGGCGTGCACACGACGATCGACAGCTCCGGATTCCTCGGCTCCTACGCGAGCACCCGGCTGCTGGACGCGCTCGACCTCGTCCTCCTCGACGTCAAGTCCGGCCTGCCCGACGTGTACCGGGCGACGACGGGACGTGAGCTCCAGCCCACGCTCGACTTCGGCCGCAAGCTGGTGGCCCACGGCAAGGAGATCTGGGTGCGCTTCGTCCTCGTGCCGGGCCTCACCGACGGCTACGACAACGTCGAGGCCGTCGCCGACTACGTCGCGAGCCTGTCCACCGTGACGCGGGTGGAGGTGCTGCCCTTCCACCAGATGGGCCGCGACAAGTGGGAGCGCCTCGGTGCCACCTACCAGCTGGGCGACACCGAGCCGCCGTCGGCGGAGCTGGTGGACAGGGTCCGGACCCAGTTCCGGAGCAGAGGCCTCACCACCTACTGACCCCGCCCTTCCGCATATGCGGGAAAAGCGCAGCCGTCCGGCGGACAGAGCCGCATTTTTCCCGCATATGCGGAACAAGGGGGGCTAGGGGAGGGTGGCTACCCCTCGCTCTAAGAAGCGGCGGCCGGTCACGGCCTCGGACGTCCCTGTGCGGTCGAGGTAGGGGGTGATGCCGCCGTTGTGGAGCGGCCAGCCGGCACCGAGCACCATGGCGAGGTCGACGTCGCGGGCGTCGGCCACGACGCCGTCGTCGAGGAGGAGACGCACCTCCTGGGCGAGGGCGCGGCGCACGCGCTCGAGGACGCCGTCGGCGTCCAGCGGCTCGGGCAGCGGCCGGGAGCCGAAGAACCGGTCGAGGTCCTCGCGCACGGCCGAGGCGGCGCTCGGCCGCTCGTCCACGGTGAAGCGCTCGCCCTCGGCGACCATCCGCTCGAGCCCCGGCGAGTGCGGGTAGCGGTCCCCGAGGGTGTGGCGCAGCTCGTCGAGCACGTGCATCGCGACCGCGGGCCCCACGAGCTGGAGGAGCTGGAAGGGTCCCATCGGCAGGCCCATCGGGCGCAGCGCACGGTCCGCCACGGACACCTCCGTGCCCTCCTCCAGGGTGCCGAGCACCTCGCCGAGCAGCCGTACGAGCACCCGGTTGACGACGAATCCCGGCGCGTCCTGGCAGGCGATCGCGCTCTTGCGGGCCCCGGCGGCGACGGCGAAGGCGGTCGCGTAGGCGGCCTCGGAGGTGTGCGGGGTGCGGACGACCTCGACGAGCGGCATCTGCGCCACCGGGTTGAAGAAGTGCAGCCCCACGACCCGCTCGGGGTGCTCGAGCCCCGCCGCCATCTCGGTGACGGACAGGGCGGAGGTGTTCGTCGCGAGGACGCAGTCGGGCCCGACGACGGGCTCGACCTCGGCGAAGACCCGCTGCTTGACGGCGAGCTCCTCGAAGACGGCCTCGACGACGAGGTCGCAGCCGGCGAGCTCGGACAGGTCCGCAGTGGCCGTCACCCGGGCCCGCAGCTCCTCCGCCCGCGTCTCGTCCAGCCGGCCCGAGCGCTCGAGCCGGGCCACCTGCTCGTGGACGTGGCGCAGGCCGGCGGCAGCGCGGTCGTCGTCGAGGTCGCGCATGACGACGGGCACGCGCAGCGCCCGGGCGAGGAGGACGGCGAGCTGGCTGGCCATGAGTCCCGCCCCGAGGAGGCCCACGCGGCGCACCGGCCGCGCGAGCTCCTCGGGCGGCGCGCCGGCGGGCCGGCGGGCGCGGCTGCGGGTGAGGTCGAAGGCGTAGAGGCCGGCGCGCAGCTGGTCGGACATGATGAGCTCGGTGAGCGCGAGGTCCTCGGCGGCGAAGCCCTCCGCGCGCGAGGCGGTGCGGGCGGCGGCCACGAGCTCCAGCGCGCGCTGCGGTGCGGGCGCCCCGCCCTCGGTGCGGCGCGCCACGAGCCCCTGGCGCGCGCCGACAGCCTGCTCCCACGCCTCCGCGTCGGAGGTGTGGTCGGTGCGGACCGGGTCGATGGCGCCGGAGAGCACCTCGGTGACCCACGCCAGCGCGCCGTCGCGGAAGTCGTCCCCGCCACGCTGGACGCTGTCGACGAGGCCGAGGTCCAGGGCCTGCTGCGCGTCGAGAGTCCGCTGGCGTGCCGGGTTGTCGAGGATGACCTGAAGCGCAGCCTCGGGGCCGACGAGCCTGGGCAGGAGGTAGCACCCGCCCCACCCGGGCACGAGCCCGAGGGACGTCTCGGGCAGCCCGAGCGGTGCGGCGTCGGCCGCCGCCACGCGGTAGCGGCAGGCAAGGGCGAGCTCGAGACCGCCGCCCAGGGCGAGGCCGCTGAGGAGGGCGAAGCTCGGGAGGTCGCCCAGGAGGGTGACGATGCGGTGCCCGGCCTCGGCCACCGCGCGGGCGTCCTCGACGCGCGCCATCGAGCCGACGGCGCGCAGGTCCGCGCCGGCCGCGAAGCAGCCCGGCGTGCCGGTGAGGGCGACGGCGGTGATCTCGCCGTCGTGCAGGCGGGTGGCGCAGGCCGTCAGCGCCTCCTCGAGGGCCGCGATGCTCCGCGGGCCGAGGGTGGCGGGCCGGCCGTCGGTCCCGGCCATGGTGACCAGCGCGAGCGTGCCGGTGGCCAGCGAGACGTTCTCGACGCTGATCGTCGTGGTGGGTGTCATCGTCACTCCCTTGTGATGGGTACCGACGACCGACAGTACCGGGTACCTCGCCCGGCGTCTCCCTCCGCGGGT
The DNA here is from genome assembly GCF_965111665.1 of Georgenia sp. Marseille-Q6866. Lineage (NCBI taxonomy): Bacteria > Bacillati > Actinomycetota > Actinomycetes > Allobogoriellales > Allobogoriellaceae > Georgenia > Georgenia sp. Marseille-Q6866. Next base: position 41,904 of record NZ_CBCOOR010000003.1, read on the forward strand.
CAGGCGTTGCGCATCGCCTCGGCCAGCGGCGCCGCCGTGAGCTCGACCTGCCACGGACGGGCGCCCTGCTCCTCGAGCGCAGCGCGCACCGACGTCTCGTCGACGACGTCCGGCGGCGTCCAGGCGATCTGGCGCTGGACGGCGGGGGACAGGAGGTTCTCCTGCGGGACGTCGTGCTCCTCGGCGAGGGCGCGGACGGCGGCTCTGACGGCGTCGAGGCGCCCCGCCGCGGCCGGGTCCTTCTCCGCCCACGCGCGCGGCGGGGGCGGGGTGCCGGTCGTCGACGCCAGCCGGCGCGGCGGGTGCTCCGAGGCGGGCAGCGCGAGCGCCCGCTCGACGGCGGACCACCAGTACTCGCTGGAGCGCCGCGTGCCCTTGCCGGAGAACTCCGGGAGCGCGACGAGCGCCCGCTCGCTGCGGGGCAGGGCGAGCGCGGCGGCGACGATGGCGCGGTCGGGGAGCACGCGGCCGGGGGAGCGGTCGCGTTTGCGGGCCAGCTCGTCACGCGCCTCCCACAGCTCGCGGACGACGGCGATCCCCTGGCCGCCGCGGACGGCGTGCATGCCGGAGGTGCGCCGCCACGGGTCCACGCGCGGGGACGGGTCCGGTGCGACGCGCACGGCCTCGAACTCCTGGCGGGCCCACTCGAGCTTGCCGGCCTCCTCGAGCGCCGCGGCCAGCCGGTCGCGCAGCTCGATGAGGAACTCCACGTCCAGGGCGGCGTAGCGCAGCCAGTCCTCGGGCAGCGGCCGGGTGGACCAGTCGGCCGCGGAGTGCTCCTTGGCCAGGGAGTAGCCGAGCTCCTCGGCGATGATCGCGCCGAGGCCGACCTTGGCGCGCCCGAGCAGCCGCGCGGCGAGCTCGGTGTCGAAGAGGGAGGTGGGGTACATCTCGAGGTCGTGGAAGCCGGGCAGGTCCTGGTTGGCGGCGTGCAGCACCCACTCGGTGCCGTCGAGCACCTCCCCGATCTCGTGGAGCTCACCGGTCGCGATGGGGTCGATGAGGAGCGTGCCGGCACCCTCGCGCCGGAGCTGGACGAGGTAGGTGCGCTGGCCGTAGCGGTAGCCCGAGGCGCGCTCGGCGTCGGCGGCGACCGGGCCGCTGCCCGCAGCCAGGGCCTTGGCAGCGCGGGCGAGGCCCTCACGCGTGGTGATGACGGGCGGGGTGCCCTCGCGCGGCTCGGTGACGGGGACCAGCTGGGGCGTCTCGACGTCGACGGGCTCGGTCATGGGGGTCACGGTAAGCCCGGCGCGGCCCGTCGGCCGTACAGGCGCGCGGTTCGGGCCGAGACCGTGACGAACACCGCTCGTCTCAGCGGCGCGGCGTCAGCGCGGTGACGCCGTCGGGCAGCGGCTCGAGGCCGCAGGCGGAGGAGGCGAGCTGGGTCCAGGCCATGAGGTGGGGCCCGAGGTCGGTCGTGTTGGGCGACCACGACGCGCGCACCTCGATCTCGACGTCCTGGTCGCGCAGGACGAGCCCACCGAAGCTCTCCGACAGCACGCGGGTGACCGTGCCGGACAGCGAGTGGTAGCCGGCGCCGGCGGAGGCGAGGGCGTCGGTGAGCCAGGCCCAGCCGACCTCGCCGAGGAGCGGGTCGGCACCGAGCTCGTCCTCGAGCCGCGCGCGGGCCATGGCGATGACCCGGAAGGTCCCGTTCCAGGCGCTCTGCCCCTCGGGGTCGTGGAGGACGACGAAGCGTCCGCTGCCGAGGAGCGACTCGGGCTCCGCCGTCGGGTTGACCTCGGCGGTGAGCGCCAGGGCGTACGGGGCGATCCGCGTGGGGGCGGGCACCTCCTCCAGGCGCACCTCGGGCCGCTGGCGGAGCCCGCGCAGACTGAGGAGCGCCTCCTCGAATGCGGGCGGAACCTGCGCACCGTCGCTGTTCACGCCCCCAGGCTAGGGCGGCACGCACGGAACGCGGTCGTGGCGCGCCGGTAGACTCGCCGGGCCCCCGCCGCCCAACCCCGGAGGAGCGCCCGTGGCCGACTTCCGTCCCGTCCTGCTCGGCACCGACCTTGGCGTGTACTCGATCGCCCGCTCGTTCCACGAGGCGTACGGCGTCCGCTCGATCGTCGTGTCCAACCAGAGCCGTGGGCCGGTCGACCACTCCCGCATCCTCGACAACGTCCTCGTCGGGGCGGGTGCGAGCGAGGAGCAGACCGTCGCGGCCCTCGTCGACGTCGCCCGGCAGCACGCCGGCACCCCGCTCCTGCTGCTCGTCAACGCCGAGCACGAGGTGGAGATGCTCGTGCGCCACCGCGCGGTCCTCGAGGAGCACTACGTCATCCCCTACGCGTCCAACGAGGTGCTCACCGCCGCGGGGGACAAGGAGGTGCTGGCCGCGGCCTGCGAGCGGCTGGGTGTCGCGACGCCGGCCACCCGCGCCGTCGACCTCGCCGCCGCCGACGACGGCGGGTGGGCACCGCCGCGGCTCGACCTCACCTTCCCCGTGGTGCTCAAGCCGGCCGTCAGCGCCGAGCACCTCCTCCTGTCCTACGAGGGCAAGCGCAAGGTCTACAGCGCCGCCACCCAGGCGGAGGCCGACGCCGTCCTGCGGCGCCTCGCCGCGGCTGGGCTGCGCGACGTGGTCCTCGTCCAGGAGCTCATCCCCGGCGACGACACCCAGGGCCGCACCGTCACCTGCTACGTCGACCGATCCGGCGAGGTGACGCTCATGGCGTCGGGGCAGCTGCTCCTTCAGCTGCACGCGCCGACGATGATCGGGAACTCGGCGACCATCCTCACCGAGGCGCAGCCGGAGATCGAGGCGCAGGCCGCGGCGGTCCTCGGTGAGCTCGGGTTCACCGGCTTCGCGAACTTCGACGTCAAGGTCGACCCGCGCGACGGCCGCGCGCACTTCCTCGACCTCAACCCGCGTATCGGGCGGCCGAACTACTTCCTCAACGTCGCGGGACGGAACCCCGCCCGCGCCGTCGTCGCGGACTTCGCGGCCGAGCTCGGCGCGGCCCCCGCGTCCGGGCCGCTGTACCGGCCCGAGCAGGAGGTGGGGGTCTACTCCTACCTGCCGTGGCGGCTCGTGCGCCGCTACCTCACCGACCCCGAGCTGCGACGCCGCGTGGGGCGCATCCACCGCACCCGCCGCTTCACCCACCCGCTGGCCTACCCGCTCGACCGGGACCCGCGCCGCGGCTTCTACCGCGCCGCCTCCACGGCCAACCTCGTGCGGGACTTCACGGAGCACTACCCGGAGCCCACGCCCACCGGGCTCTGAGTCGGGGCGTCGGGCGGGCGCAGTGTCAGGCGCCGGACTCGCGCACGGCCGTGAACCAGCGGTCCTGCGGCCAGGACGCGACGTCGGGGTTGTCGTCGACGCCGGTGAGCTGCCAGCGCACGACGCCCGGCAGGTCGAGGAGCAGCACCCGCCCACTGTGCGGGTCGACGTGCGCCTCGCCCCGCCGCCCGTCCTCGACGTGGTCGAGGGACACCACGACGCAGCCGGCGGCGCAGGGCGACCAGCCCACGACCTCGCCGAGCCGCCAGTCCTCGCCCGGCCTGCCCCAGACGTGGAGCCGCTCGGGCTGCAGGAGCCGGTCGGTCCACCCGAGCCAGCCCCGGAGCGGCGGGCCCGTCTCGACCCGGCGCCCCCGCACCGCGACCCGCGACCCCGCCGGGCCGGTCGTCACGGTGCTACCGTCCGTGACGAGCCGGGCCAGCCTGCCGTGCCGCCAGTACTCCTCGGACGACGGCGTCCCGGCCTCGACGCCGGCGCCGCGGGCGTGGACCCGGTCGGTCCGGGCGCTGAGCATGGCCGACACGAGCCGGCCGAGGCCGGGCAGGGGCGGTGGTGGGCTCACACCGCGAACCTAGGGCTTCCGCTGCCGCGCCGCGTGCCGATGGACGGAGACGGTGACCGAGACGGTGACGTCGACGGCGTCGGGCAGGGCCGCGACGGCAGCGGCGAGTGCGTCCCGGTCGACGTGGTGGGCGCTGGGGCCCATGAGGGCCTCGAGGGTGACGTCCTCGCGAGTCATCGCCGCGCGGTACCGCACCGCCCGCTCCTCGACGACGGTGAAGTCGGCGAGCTGCCGGGCGAGCCGGTCCGCCTTGTCCGGCGCGACGCCGATCATCCCGAGCGGCCCGATGATCTCCGCCAGGTGGTCCTGGGCCGGGGCGACGACGACGAGCCGCCCCTCCGGCGCGAGCACCCGCCCGATCTCCGGGGGGTTGCGGGGCCCGAACACGCTGAGCACCGCCGCGGCCGAGCCGGTGGCGAGCGGCAGGCGCTGCCAGACGTCGGCGCGCACCGCCGCGAGGCGGGGATGGGCGCGGGCGGCGCGGCGGGCGGCGTAGGGCGAGAGCTCGACGTCGACCCCGACGGCGCGGGGGAGCGCGTCGAGCACCGTGGCGAGGTAGTAGCCGGTCCCACCCGCGAGGTCGACGACGAGGGGCGGGGCGCCGTCGTCGTCGGCTGCCGGGACGGTGCCCACCGCCCGGGCCAGGGAGTCGGCGATCGGTGCGTAGTGCCCGCGGCCGAGGAAGGCCTCGCGGGCGGCGACCATGTCCGCGGTGTCGCCCTGGCCGGCGCGGCTGCCGCCCGCCAGGAGGGTGAGGTAGCCCTGCCGGGCGAGGTCGAAGCCGTGGCCCTCGGCGCAGCGCACCGTGCGGTCCGTCCGCGTGAGCGGGGCGGCGCACACCGGGCAGCGCAGGTGCGGCAGGACGAGGTCGATGCGCGGGTTCTCCATGACGGCCGCCAGCCTATGGGGTCACCTAGAGTTGTCCGGTGCTCATCCTCCTGCCGCCCTCGGAGTCCAAGTCCACCCGCAGCAGGGGCAAGCCGGCCGACCCGGCCGAGCTCAGCTTCCGCGAGCTCGTCGGACCGCGCCGCACGGTCGCGGCCGAGCTCGCCGCCGTGAGCGCCCGCCCGGACGCCCTCGAGGTGCTCGGTGTCGGTGCGAGCCTGGCGCAGGAGGTCGCCGGCAACCTCCGCCTCGACACCGCGCCCGCGCTGCCGGTGCGCGAGCTGTACACCGGCGTCCTCTACGACGCCCTCGACCTCGCCGGCATGGACACCGCCGCCCGGCGCCGGGCCGGCCGGTGGCTCGTCGTCGTCTCCGCGCTCCACGGCGCCCTGCGGATGGGCGACCGCGTCGCGCCCTACCGCCTCGCGATGAACGTCACGCTGCCCGGCACCGGCCCGCTCGCCCGCTTCTGGCGCGAGCACCTCGACGCGACGCTGACGACGGCGGCCGGTGACGGCGTCGTCGTCGACTGCCGCTCCTCCACCTACGCTGCCGCCGGGTCCCCGCGCGGCGCCGCGGCCGAGAAGTGGGTCCAGGTCCGCGTCCCGGGCGCCAGCCACATGGCCAAGCACACCCGCGGGCTCGTCGCCGGCCACCTGTGCCGCACCGGCGCCACCCCGCGCACCCCGGAGCAGCTGGCCGAGGAGCTGGCGGGCAACTTCACGGTCGTCGGCCTCACCGCGCCCGCGCGCCCGGGCAAGGCCTGGGTGCTGGACGTCACCGCGGAATAGAAGCGGGCGGTCCCGGTTGGACCCGGGTAGACCACCCCTCGACGAAAGGTGCCCGATGCCTCTCCCGCTCTCCATCCTCGACCTCGCCACCGTGGGCCGCAGCCAGACCGTCGCCGAGTCCCTCGCCGGGACCGTCGCCCTGGCGCAGAAGGCCGAGGAGACGGGCTACACGCGGGTCTGGTACGCCGAGCACCACAACATGGCCGCCATCGCGTCCTCGGCCACGTCCGTGCTCATCGCGCACGTCGCCGCGCACACGAGGACGATCCGCCTCGGCTCGGGCGGCGTCATGCTCCCCAACCACTCGCCGCTGACGATCGCCGAGCAGTACGGCACCCTCGAGACGCTCCACCCGGGCCGCATCGACCTGGGGCTGGGCCGCGCGCCGGGCACCGACCAGAACACGATGCGCGCCCTGCGCCGGGACAACAGCTCCGCCGACACCTTCCCCGAGGACGTCCTCGAGCTCCAGGGCTACCTCCAGGGCCAGTCGCGCATCCCGGGCGTGGACGCCTACCCCGGCAAGGGCACCGACGTCCCGCTCTACATCCTCGGCTCCTCGCTCTTCGGCGCCGGGCTCGCCGCCACGCTCGGCCTGCCCTACGCCTTCGCCTCCCACTTCGCGCCCGCCGCGCTGCACGAGGCCATCGCGCTGTACCGGCGGGAGTTCGAGCCCTCCGCACAGCTCGACAAGCCGCACGTCATCGCCGCCTACAACGTCGTCGCCGCGGACCAGCAGGCCGACGCCGAGCGCCAGCAGCAGGAGGTCATGCGAGGCCGCGTCGCGCTGCTACTGCGCCCGGGCACCCAGTACACCGACGAGCAGGCCGACGCGCTCCTCGCCTCGCCCCAGGGCCGCCACCTCACGCAGATGATGACCTACAGCGCCGTCGGCACCCCCGACGTCGTGCGGGACAAGGTGACCGAGTTCGGCGAGCAGACCGGCGCCGACGAGATCATCGTCGCCCACCAGGGCCCCACGGTGGAGGAGCGGCTGCGCTCCGCCGAGCTGCTCGCGGAGGCCTACCTCACCTGAGCCGGCCCGGCCCGCCTCGCGCACGTCGCCCCCGACCGCACCTAGGGTGGGGGGCGACGTGAAAGGGGATGAGGTGGAGCACAGCATCAGGCTCGTGCCGCTGGACGACGGCGAGTTCGCCGCGATGACGGCGGACGTCGACCTCCCGGTGGAGCAGTCCCTCGCCTGGGACGCCTACGACCGTGCCGTCCCCGGACGGCGGCCGTGGAAGCGCTTCGCCTTCCTCGTCGACGAGGAGCCGGCCGCCGTCGTCGCCCTCTCGGAGTACCTCGGGCGCGGCTTCCACTACCTGTGGGCCAAGCACGGGCCGGTCTGGCTCACCGAGCCGACGCCGGAGCTCGAGCGCGCCCTGCGCGAGCGGCTCGTCACCGGCGTGCGCGCCGTCGACCCGCGGCTCGTCTTCGTGCGCCTCCACGCCACTCACCGCACCGAGGACCTCAACCCGCTCCTCCAGTCGGTGACCTACGACCGCACCGTCGTCGTCGAGCTCGACGGGCGCAGCGACGACGAGCTGCTCGCCGGCATGAAGAAGCGCGGCCGCCGCGACCTGCGCAAGGGCCTGCGCGAGCAGCCCGTCGAGTGCACCGAGGAGACCGGCGCGGCGGACTTCACGCCCTTCTACGAGGTGCTGCGCGAGACCGCCGAGCGCGACGGCTTCGGCGTCCACCCGATGAGCGTCTACACGACCATGCTCGACGCCCTCGGCCCGCAGCACGCCCGCCTGTTCGTCGGGCGGCACGACGGCGAGGTCCAGGCCTGGGTCATCGTCACCGTCCACGACGGCCTCGCGACCGCCTACTACGCCGCGAGCACCGCCGCCGGCCGCGTCCACGACGCGCCCACCCAGCTGTACTGGCACATCATCCGCACCCTGCGCGACGAGGGGGCCCGCCGCTTCGACTTCATGGGCATCGGCTCCGAGCTCGCCCCCTCGCTCGAGGCGCTGACGACGATGAAGACGAAGTTCAACCCCGAGCCCACGGAGGTCGCCCCGGCCTGGGACGTCCCCGTCCGCCCCTGGACCTACACCGCGCTGACCAAGGCCCTGGCCGCCAAGCGGGGTGCCGTCGCGACCGCCCGTCGCGCGGTGCCCGCCGCACGCCGCGTCATCAGCCGCGAGGAGGAGACTGCGTGACCCTGCGCCCCGTCGACGACACCACCTACACCGCCCTGGCCGCGGGCACCCCGCTGCCCGTCGAGCAGGCGCCCGTCTGGGCCGGCTTCGACGCCGTCGTCCCCGGCCGCTCCCACTGGGGCCGGCTCGCCTTCGATGACGACGGCGCCACGGCCGCCGTCGTCACCCTCGCCGAGGTCCGCGGCCCGGGTGGCTTCCGGTACCTGTGGGCGAAGAACGGGCCGGTGTGGCTCGTGGAGCCGACGCCGGAGCGGGAGGCCGCGCTGCGCCGCGAGCTGGGCGAGCAGCTGCGCCGCCTCGACCCGCGGCTCGTCTTCGTCCGCCTCCACGCGCGCCACGAGGCGCCGGACCTGCGCCCGGTCATGCAGGGCATCACCTACGACCGCACGGTGGTCGTCGACCTCGACCGCAGCGAGGACGAGGTCTTCGCCGCGATGAAGCAGCAGGGCCGCCGCGCCATCCGCAAGGCCCTCAAGGACGAGTCGCTCACGGTGGGCGAGGAGACCGGCCTGGACGAGGCCGCCTTCGCCGAGCTCTACGACGTCTTCGTCGAGACGGGGGAGCGCGAGGGCTTCGGCCCCCACCCCGCCCGGCGCTACCTCGACATGCTCTCCACCCTCGGCCCCGAGCACGCCCGCGTGTTCGTCACCCGCCGCGACGGGCGTGCCCTCGCCTGGGCGCTGGTCCTCGTCAACGACGGCGCCGCGCTGTACTCGGTGGGCGCGTCGAACTCCGAGGCGCGCGGGGCCTACGCCGCCGACCTCCTCCACTGGGAGGTCATCCGCACGTTGCTCGCCGAGGGCGTGCGCTCCTACGACCTCGCCGGCGCCGGCTCCGAGCGCTTCCCGGGGCTGTCCGGGCTCACCCAGTTCAAGACGAAGTTCGAGAAGGAGATCAGCGAGGTCTCCCCGGCCTGGGACATGCCGCTCCACCCGCGCGCCTACACGGCGCTGGTCAAGGCGCTGGAGACCAAGCGCCGCGCGACCGCAAAGCTCGGCGAGCTGAAGCGCCGCGCCCGCGCCTAACTGCCCCACCCGGCCCCACCCCTCGCACATATGCGGGAAAAGTACGGTCGTTCGGGGGACTCGGCTGCAGGTATCCCGCATATGCGGGTGGGGGAGGGGTCAGCCGACGATGCTGCTGCCCGTGTAGAGGTGGAGGACTGGGACGCCTAACGCCTCGCGGGCTCGGCTTGCCCAGTCGCGTCGGAAGGTGTCGTCGAGGAGCTTGGGGCTCGTCACGACGACGACCTCGAAGGCCCGGTGGTTCGCCACCGCCTGGCTGAGGGCGGGCAGCGGGTCGTCGGCGACGACGACGCCGTCCGCCGTCGCCCCGGCCGCCTCGAGCAGCTCGAGGGACAGGCGCAGCGCCTCGGCCGCCTCGGTCCGCGCCGCACGGTCGTCCGGGTCGGGGTTGGTGATGTCGTGCCACAGCCGGCGCAGGTCGAGCAGGCCGAGGTCGTTGACGACCTCCTGGAGGACGTTGTGCTCGGTGTCGGCCGGGACGAGCACCTCGAAGCGCACGTCCCGCCCGGCGTAGGTCTCGACGATCTGCGCGACGTCGGTGTCGAGGAGGGTGTCCTCGGTCAGGATGACGACGGTCTGCGGCACTGTTTCTCCAGGTGTCTCGTTCGTCTGGTACGCACCTCCGGTCCTGCGGACGCGATCTGGAGGTGCGTCCAGACGACCATATGTGCGTCCCAGGCGGAAGGGGGCGGGGACAGGGCGGGATGGCGCCTCAGACGCGGAGGACGACGACGTCGTGGCCCGGGAGGGTCAGCGTCTCGCCGTCCGCGGTCGCCTCGCCCGTCCAGGAGAGGACGACCTCGCGGACCTGGCCGCGCAGACGGACCTCGCGCGGCGCCTCCTCGAGGTTGGCGATGATCGCGACCGAGCCGCGGTACATGCCGATCCAGGCGCCGTCGTCGCACGTCGTCACGCCGGTGTCCACGCGCACGCCGCTGGCGATGTCCGGCTCCGCGTGCCGCAGCGCGATGAGCTCGCGGTAGAACGCGAGGAGCCGGGAGTGCCGCTCCTGGCCGGGCTCGGACCAGTCGAGGCGGCTCGCCTCGACAGTGGCGGGGGACTGGGGGTCGGGCACCTCGACGTCGCCGCCGTACACGTCCTCCCAGCCGTGGGAGGCGAACTCCTCGCGGCGGCCCTTGCGGATGGCCTCGGCGAGCTCGGGCTCGGCGTGGTCGGTGAAGTACTGGAACGGGGTGGTCGCGCCCCACTCCTCACCCATGAAGAGCATCGGGGTGTAGGGGCCGAGGATCGTGAGCGCGGCCGAGACGGCGAGCTGGCCGTCGCTGAGCGCGCGGCTGGGGCGGTCCCCCATGGCGCGGTTGCCCACCTGGTCGTGGTTCTGGCTGAAGACGACGAAGCGGCGGGTGTCGACCTCGGCCGGGACGGGCGCGCCCCAGACCTTGCCGCGGAACTCGGAGTACGTGCCGGCGTGGACGAAGGTCTCGGCCAGCGCGGTGCGCAGGGTCTCGGTGGTCCCGAAGCTCGCGTAGTAGCCGTGCTGCTCGCCGGTGAGGCGGGCGTGCAGGGCGTGGTGCACGTCGTCGTCCCACTGCGCCGTCATCCCCAGCCCGCCGTCGGCGGTGGGGGTGACCATGCGCGCGTCGTTGAGGTCGGACTCGGCGATGAGGGACAGCGGGCGGCCCACCTCGCGCTCGAGCTCGGCGACGGCGTCGGACAGCTCCGCGAGCACGTGCTGCGGGGAGTCGTCGATGAGCGCGTGGACGGCGTCGAGCCGCAGGGCGTCGAGGCGGAAGTCCCGCAGCCAGCGCAGCGCGTTCTCGACGACGTACTGCCGCACCGGGCCGGCGTCGGGGCCGTCGAGGTTGACGGCCGAGCCCCACGGCGTCTCGTGCCGGTCGGTGAAGTAGGGCCCGAAGGGCGCGAGGTAGTTCCCAGACGGGCCGAGGTGGTTGTAGACGACGTCCAGGCACACGGCCAGGCCGCGGGAGTGGGCGGCGTCGACGAAGCGCTGCAGCGCCTCCGGTCCGCCGTAGGGGTGGTGGACCGCGTACAGCGCGACGCCGTCATAGCCCCAGCCGTGCTGCCCGGGGAAGGCGGCGACGGGCATGAGCTCGACCATGTCGACGCCGAGCTCGGCGAGGTGGTCGAGCCGCTCGATCGCGGCGTCGAGCGTGCCCTCGGGGGTGAAGGTGCCGACGTGGAGCTCGTAGACCACCGCGCCGAGGCTCGAGCGGCCCTTCCAGTGCTCGGCCCGCCACTCGTGCCTGGCCGGGTCGAACACCCGCGAGGGGCCGTGGACCCCGTGCGGCTGCCACGCGCTGCGCGGGTCGGGCAGGCCGGGGCCGCCGTCGAGGTGGAGCAGGTAGTCCGTGCCGGGGGCGAGCGGCTCCGGCGTCGCCCACCAGCCGTTCTCGCGGGCCTCGAGCGGGCGGCGCTCGGCTGCGTCGTCGTCCGGGCCGGTCGGGAGGCTGATCTCGACGGTGCGGGCGGCGGGCGCCCAGACGGTGAGCGGCTCAGTCATCGGCTCTCTCCAGCAGTGCGACGGGGTGAGGGTCGAGGAGGTCGGCGAGGCGGCACGACCCACCGGGCACCTCGCGCCCGGTGAGGACGTCGCGCCACCGGCCCTCGGGCAGGACGACGGTGTGCTCACCGAAGCCGCCCAGGGCGCCGAGCCCGCGCGCGATCCGGGTGACGACCGTGACGGCGCGCGGTCCGGAGTCGTCCCCGCGCGCGAAGGCGATCGCGTGACCGGTGGACGTGGGCAGCGGGAGGTACTGCGAGGACGCGCCGACGAAGGCCGCGGCCTCCCGGCGGCGCAGGCGCAGGGCCCGGGCGGTGAGCGCGAGCTTGACCTCGTCCAGCGTGCTGGGCGTGGCGCCGTCGTCGAGACGGTCGAGCTGGCGGGCCAGCTCGGTGAAGTCGACCGGGCGGCGGTTGTCCGGGTCGACGAGCGACGTGCGGGTCACCTCGGTGCCCTGGTAGACGTCGGCGACACCGAGCACGGTGAGCTGGAGCAGCTTGGTGCCGAGCACCGCGGCACGCACGGCGTCCGCCGTCGTCCGCTCCCACTCGGTGAGGGCCTCGACGACGGCCGGGTGCTCGAGCAGCGCGGCCGCGTAGTCGAGGAGGGCCTCCTCACGGGCGGTGTCGGGGTCGGTCCACGTCGTCCAGGACTTCTGCTCACGCACGGCCTTGACGAGGTAGGCGCGCAGGCGGTCGGCCGTCATCGGGTCCGAGTCGGTCCACGTCCCGGCGAGGACCTGCCACAGGAGGTTCTCCGCGCGGCCGTCGAGGTCCGCGGGCCGGATGTCGGCCGTGGCCTCGCGCAGCCGGCGCACGAGCGCCAGCCACTCCTCGGCGTACTCCGAGAGGACCCCGATGCGGGCGCGGACGTCCTCCCCGCGCTTGGTGTCGTGGGTGCTGCCCGCCGTCATCGTCGCCGGGTACGCGTTGATGGTCTGGGCGACCCACGCGTGCAGCTCGTCGACGCTGATGCCGAAGCGGCGCGGCGAGCCGCCGACCTCGCACAGGCTCACGAGGTGGGTCCACCGGTAGTAGGCGGTGTCCTCCACGCCCTTGGCCATGACGGCGCCGCAGGTCTGCTGGAAGCGGACGATGAGCTCGGCGCGGCGGGCGTCCTGGGTGCGGCCGGCGCTGCCGACCTCGTGGCCCAGGACGAGGTCGACGACGACGTCCAGCGTCTCGTGGCGGTCCTCGTCCAGCCGGGTGCGGGCCTCCTCGGCGGCCTCGCGCACGACCCGCTCGCTCATCTGCGGTGCCGGCTCGCCGGGGACGACGTAGGCGCGGTACCGGTCGAAGGCGACGAGGAGCTCGACGACGCAGTCCTCGAGGGACCGGTAGGTGTGGTCGCGCAGGCGCACGTCCTCGTCGCACAGCTCGCGCAGGATCGTGGCGAGGCGGTGGACCTCGGCGTACAGGGAGGTGCTGATGATCTGACGCTTGGCGTCGGTGATCATCTCGGCCAGCTCGCCGCGGGAGTCGCCGGCGATCTCGGTCATCGCGGTGCCGAGCGCACCGGAGCCGGCCGGGTCGGTGAGGACGGAGTTGATCCGCCAGGCGGCGTCGTAGCCGGTCGTGCCGGCCGCGGGCCAGTCCGGGGCGAGGGTCTCCTCGCCCTCGAGGATCTTCTCCGCCACGACCCAGGCGCCGCCGGTGGCCTCGTCGAGCCGCTCGAAGTAGCCGCGCGGGTCGGCCAGGCCGTCGGGGTGGTCGATGCGCAGGGCGTCGATGTGCCCGGAGCGCATGAGGTCGAGGAGCAGGGCGTGGCTGGCGTCGAAGACGTCCGGGTCCTCCACGCGCAGCGCAGCGAGGGTGTCGACGTCGAAGAAGCGGCGGTAGTTGAGCTCCTCGTCGGCCACCCGCCAGTAGGACAGCCGGTAGAACTGCCGCTCGAGCAGCTCGGCCAGTGGCAGGTGCTCGGTGCTGGGCCGCACCGGGAAGGTGTGCTCGTAGTAGCGCAGCACGGGCTGCTCGCCGAGCTCGGGCTCGGAGGGCACGACCATCTGCTCCACGCGCAGCTCGCCGCCGGCGAGGGCGGCGCCGACCCGCTCGCCGAGCACCGGCATGAGGATGCCGGGACGCTCGGACCCGAGGTCGACGTCGAACCACGCGGCGTAGGGGGAGTCCGGCCCGTCCTTGAGGACCGACCACAGCGCGCGGTTGTGCCAGGCGGGCGTCGGGACGGCCATGTGGTTGGGCACGACGTCGACGACGACTCCCAGCCCGGCCTCGTGCGCCGTCGTGCACAGCCGCTCCAGCCCCTCCCGGCCGCCCATGACGGTCGAGATCCGGGTGTGGTCGACGACGTCGTAGCCGTGGGTGGAGCCGGGAGCCGCCTCGAGGACGGGGGAGAGGTACAGGTCGGTGACGCCGAGCCCCACGAGGTAGGGCACGAGCTGCTCGGCGTCGGCGAAGCTGAGGTCCGGCCCGAGCTGGAGCCGGTAGGTGCTCACCGGGAGGCGGTGGCCCGCCGAGGGCAGGTGACGGGAGGCGGCGGTGGGCTGGGTGCTCACGCCTCCTCCTCGCGGGGGCACACGAGGATGACGGTGTTGTGCGGCAGCACCTCGAGGGTGTCCCCGGGGTGGTAGTCCCCGTTCTCCGTGTGGGTGGGGTCGGTGTTGATCGCCGTGCGCCACACCGCTCCGAACTCCTCCTCCGGGATGGTGAAGGTGACGGGCTCGGCGGCCGCGTTGAGCATGACGAGGAGGTTGTCGTCCGTCACGCGCTCGCCACGGGCGTCGGGCTCGGGGATGGCGTCACCGTTGTAGAAGATGGAGATCGAGCGGGCGTGGGACTGGTCCCAGTCCTCGTCCTCCATCGGCTCGGCGCTGGGCTTGAGCCAGGCGATCTCGCCGACCTCGGACTGGCCGCCGTGGCCGGGGTCACCGGCGAAGAACCGGCGACGGCGCAGCACGGGGTGGGCCATGCGGAAGTGGACCATGCGCTGGGCGAAGTCGAGCAGGTGCTCCTGCTCGTCGGTCAGCGCCCAGTCCACCCACGCCAGCTCGTTGTCCTGGCAGTAGACGTTGTTGTTGCCCTGCTGGGTGCGGCCCAGCTCGTCGCCGTGGGCGATCATCGGCACGCCCTGGGAGAACAGGAGAGTGGCGAGGAAGTTGCGGTGCCGGCGCAGGCGCAGCGCCCGGACCTCGGCGTCGTCGGTCTCACCCTCCGCGCCGCTGTTCCACGAGCGGTTGTGCTCCTCGCCGTCGTTGTTGCCCTCGCCGTTGGCCTCGTTGTGCTTCTCGTTGTAGGAGACGAGGTCGCGCATGGTGAAGCCGTCGTGGGCGGTGACGAAGTTGATCGAGGCCATCGGCCGGCGGCCGGAGTGCTCGTAGAGGTCGGCCGAGCCGGTGATCCGGCTGGCGAACTCCGCGAGGGTCGCCGGCTCACCACGCCAGTAGTCGCGCACGGTGTCGCGGTAGCGCCCGTTCCACTCGGTCCACAACGGGGGGAAGCCACCGACCTGGTAGCCACCCTCACCGAGGTCCCACGGCTCGGCGATGAGCTTGGCCTGGGAGATGACCGGGTCCTGCTGGATGATGTCGAAGAACGACGAGAGCCGGTCCACGGCGTGGAGCTCACGGGCGAGCGTCGAGGCGAGGTCGAAGCGGAAGCCGTCGACGTGCATCTCGGTGATCCAGTACCGCAGCGAGTCCATGATCATCTGGAGCGTGTGGGGGGAGCGCATGAGCAGGGAGTTGCCCGTGCCGGTCGTGTCGAAGTAGTGCGCCTCGTCGCCCTCGACGAGCCGGTAGTACGAGGCGTTGTCGATGCCCTTGAAGGACAGCGTCGGGCCCAGGTGGTTGCCCTCGGCCGTGTGGTTGTAGACGACGTCGAGGATGACCTCGATGTTGGCCTCGTGCAGGGCCTTGACCATCATCTTGAACTCCTGCACCTGCTGCCCGGCCCCACCGAGGGAGCTGTAGGCGTTGTGCGGGGCGAAGAAGCCGATGGTGTTGTAGCCCCAGTAGTTGCTCAGACCCTTCTCCTGCAGGTGCGGGTCGTTGACGAACTGGTGCACGGGCATGAGCTCGAGCGCCGTGACGCCGAGCGCGGTGAGGTGCTCGATGACGGCCGGGTGGGCGATGCCGGCATAGGTGCCGCGCATCTCCTCCGGGACCTCCGGGTGGAGCTCGGTCAGGCCCTTGACGTGGGCCTCGTAGATGACCGAGTCGTGGTACTCGTGGCCCGGCGGGCGGTCGAACTCCCAGTCGAAGAAGGGGTTGATGACGACGGACATCATCGTGTGCGCCGCCGAGTCGTCCTCGTTGCGCTGGGCGGGGTCCTCGAACTGGTAGGAGTACAGCGAGGGGTCGGTCGTGATCTGCCCGTCGATCGCCTTGGCGTACGGGTCGAGGAGGAGCTTGGACGGGTCGCAGCGGTGCCCGTTCTCGGGGTCGTACGGACCGTGCACGCGGTACCCGTAGCGCTGACCCGGCTGGGCGGCGCGCAGGTACCCGTGCCACACGTGACCGTCGACCTCGGTGAGCTCGATCCGCTCCTCGTTGCCGGCCTCGTCGAAGAGGCACAGCTCGACCCGTTCCGCGACGGAGGAGTAGAGCGCGAAGTTGGTGCCGGTGCCGTCAAAAGTGGCACCCAGGGGGTAAGGACGTCCAGGCCAAGGCTGCATGAGCGATAGGTTCTCATCGCTGCAGCGATTCGGCCTGCCGTGCTGGGACGTGGTCCGAAGGAGGACGCGATGCTCGATCTGTCGTCCGGTTGGCAGGTGGCCCTGGAGGTCGTGGGGTGGGTCGGCTCGGGCATCGTCGTGTGGTCGATGATGCAGCAGCGGATCCTGCGCCTGCGCGTGTACAACCTCGTCGGCTGCCTCGTCCAGGTGCTCTACAACGGGGTGCTCGGGGTGTGGCCCGTGGTCGCCCTCAACGTCGTCCTCGCCGTCGTCCAGGTGGTCAACCTCACACGACTGCTGCGCGGCCGCGACGACCCGGACTCCTACTCCGTGGCCGAGGTCCCCGCCCGTGGCCCGCTCCTCGCGCAGCTGGTCGACCGGCACCGTGAGGACGTGGCCCGTTTCCACCCCGGCTTCACCGCCCCGACGGCGGAGGCTGACGCGTTCGTCGTCATGTCCGGGGACGAGGTGGCCGGGTGGGTGGTCGTCCACGACGACGACGGCGTGGCCCAGATCGAGGTTGATTACGTCACCGAGCGTTTCCGCGACCTCTCGCCGGGCCGCTTCGTCTTCCGGCGTAGCGGGGTCCTCGCCGAGCGCGGCTACCGCGCGGTGGCTTGGGCTCCTGACACGGTCGAGCCGTACTACGAGCAGGTGGGCTTCGAGCGCCGCGGCGACCGTTACGTCCTCGACCTCACGCCCTGAGCCGCTGTGTCCGGGCACGCTGGTGCTTCACGAGCTGCGCAGCGAGGGCGGCCGTCCTGTGGACCTGTCCCGGATGTCGGTGGCCGATGGTTCTATGCGGGCATGCGCAGGTCGGAGCATGGGCCGGACGCCGCGCTCGAGCGCCTCGGTCCGACGTTGCAGAGTCTGTACGAGGGTCTCTGCCGGGGCCTCGCCATCGCTGTCGAGGTCCACCGGCAACACCGCTGGCGTCCGGCAGCAGACCTGCACCTGTTCCATCACATCGCCCGGCGTGAGGCGATGGCGCACCTGCGTGACCTCGATCCGCGACTGGATGAGGAGGACAACCTGGGGCTGCCCATGAGTGGGCTCCTGCTTCATCCCACCCCGGTCGACGTCCTCCGCGTGTGGCACAGCGATGACGGTCACGTGCGTGCTCCGGTGACGCACAGCGGCCAGCGTTTCGTGTCCCAGCGGTCAGCGGCGTACGACCTCTTCACGGACACGTCCTTCAGCTCTCAGGCGATGCCCGACGTCTGCAAGACCTACGTCCAGTGGGCGGCCAGGGGATCCGATCTCACGCGATTCGACCTCGTTCGACCCCGGGGGACGAGCGGCGGGTTCGTCGAGCCCGACTGGACCGTCCCACTTCTCGAGGCGATGAGATCGCCGGCGCCGGGCCCTGGCTGTCCGGAGATCGACGCCGATCGCGACGAGTGAGCGCCGCAAGAACGAGCAGGGCCCCCGACCGCTGGTCGGGGGCCCTGCTGCGCTGGTGGGCGATACTGGGTTCGAACCAGTGACCTCCTCGGTGTGAACGAGGCGCTCTACCACTGAGCCAATCGCCCGCGCTGGACGATGTTAGCCCACCGTCGGCCGTGCCCCCAAACCGCTCATGGGTCGAGGTCCTCCGCGGCTCGGGCCGCATAGAGCTCCTGGACTCGCAGCGTCACCGGCCCCGGCGTGATGTCGCGGCCGTCGATGCTGTCGACGGGGA
Organism: Georgenia sp. Marseille-Q6866; assembly: GCF_965111665.1. Lineage (NCBI taxonomy): Bacteria > Bacillati > Actinomycetota > Actinomycetes > Allobogoriellales > Allobogoriellaceae > Georgenia > Georgenia sp. Marseille-Q6866. The sequence continues at coordinate 59,383 of NZ_CBCOOR010000003.1, forward strand.
CGATGCCGCGCGTGGCGGACGTCACGGCCGCGTGCTCAGCCGCCAGGAACTCGGCCATCGGCACGACCGCCTCGCGCACGGGCAGGCCGGCCTCGGTCGCCCACTCGAGGACGAGCTCCCGCGTGACACCCGCGAGGCAGCCGGAGGCGAGGGGAGGGGTGAGCAGCTCTCCGGCGGTCTCGAGGAAGACGTTGGACGCCGAGCCTTCGCACAGCTCCTCCCGGGTGTTGGCGAGGACCGCCTCGGTCCCGCCCTCGCGGCGGGCGTGCTCGAGCGCGAGGACGTTCTCTCCGTAGGAGGTGGACTTCACGCCCACGAGCGGGGAGCGCTCGTTGCGCACCCACGGCACGACGACGACGGCGGTGCGCGGGCGCGGTCCGTCGGCTCCCGGGTGGGGCACCTGCTCGGCGGAGGCGGTGAGGAGGAGGGTGGGCGTCGCGTCGGCTCGGGCCGTGCCGGCGGGGAGCGGACCGGCCGTCCACGTCATCCGCAGGCGCCCGCTCCCGCCGTCGAGCCGGGCGGCGAGGTCGAGGGCGGCGGAGGTGACGACGTCGGTGGGCGGGACGGGCAGTCCCGCGGTCGTGGCCGAGCGGACGAGCCGGGCCACGTGCCGGCGCAGGGCGAAGGGCCGGCCGGAGACGACGACGCAGGTGTCGAAGACGCCGTCGCCCACCGTGAGGCCCCGGTCCAGGGCCGTGACGACGGGCTCCTCGGCGGGCCGGACCTCGCCGTCGAACCACACGAGAGTGCTCATGGGTGAAGCGTGCCACCAGAGGGGCCGTGGTGACCTCCCCGGTTCACCTCATCGGGACGTGCGGGAAGGGCGGAGGTCGGAGGAGAAGCGGGGAGGTCAGCGGGACGGGGTGGAGGCGAGGGCGACGAGGCGGGACGCCTTGAGCTCGGTCTCGTGCCACTCGGCCTGCGGGTCGCTGCCCCACGTGATGCCGGCGCCGGTGCCGAAGTGGAGCGCGCCGGGGCCGGTGCCTGCGGGCGGCGTCCACCAGAAGGTGCGGATCCCGACGGCGAGCTCGGCCCGGCCGTTGTCGGCGTCGATCCAGCCGACCGCTCCGCAGTACGGGCCGCGCGGGCCCGGCTCCAGCTCGGCGATGAGCCGCAGGGCGCTCGACTTCGGGGCGCCGCTCACCGAGGCGGGCGGCAGCGTGGCGTCGAGCAGCGCAGCCCAGCCGGCTGCGTCCAGCGGGTCGCGCAGTGTGCCGCCGACCCGGGAGACGAGGTGGACGAGCCCGGGGTGCTGCTCGACGGCGCACAGGTCGAGCACCTCGACCGTCCCCGGGAGGCACACGCGCTGGAGGTCGTTGCGGACGAGGTCGGTGATCATGACGTTCTCCGCGCGGTCCTTGGCGCCGAGGTCCTCCGCCCGGGTGGCCGTGCCCTTGATCGGTCCGGACACCACCTGCCCGTCCCGGACGGAGAGGAAGAGCTCAGGGGAGGCGCTGACCACCCAGACCGGCCGCTCGGCCGCCCCGAGCGGGACGTGGACCGTCCCGGCGTGGGGGGCGGGGTTGCCTGCCGCGAGGACGGCGGCGAGCGCGGCGGCGTCCGGCTCCGCCGTCGCCGAGCCGAGCGGGGCGGACAGCACCCGGCAGATGTTCGCCTGGTAGACGTCCCCCTCGCGGACCGCCTCACGCACCCGCCGCACCGCCGCGGTGTAGCCCTCCTCGTCCAGGGAGCTGCGCCAGGACGCGGCGGAGGGGCCGGGCCAGGTCCCGCCGCCGTCCGGTCCAGATCGACCCGTGGTCCTTGTCACATCGTGGACGTCAGGGGCCGTTTCGGCGAAGCGCCAGCCGGTGGTCCGGCCCTCGAAGTCGGCCACCACCGCCCACCACCCCGAGCTCAGCGCCTCGGGGTGTTTACGCAGGTCAGCGCACTCGAGGAGGCCGCGAGCGCGCACTCCGGGGAAGTCCGCGCGGGCCTCCTGGAGGCGTCCGGGGAGGGCTGCTGAGGTCACTCACGCCACGCTAGTGGGCGAGTTGGACGAGCGGCCCTCCCCTCGGCTAATGTTGGCAACGCCGCCGGGGAAGCCCGGCAGCAACGCGGATGTGGCTCAGTTGGTAGAGCATCACCTTGCCAAGGTGAGGGTCGCGGGTTCGAGTCCCGTCATCCGCTCGAGGTACCACCCCCCGGTGGGGCAGTACAAGCCTCAGGGTGGCGTGGCCGAGAGGCGAGGCAGCGGCCTGCAAAGCCGTACACACGGGTTCGAATCCCGTCGCCACCTCGGTTGAAGCAGGACAAGGGCGATTGGCGCAGCGGTAGCGCGCTTCCCTGACACGGAAGAGGTCACTGGTTCGATCCCAGTATCGCCCACGAGAACGAAGCCCCCGGCCGGCTGGCCGGGGGCTTCGTCGTTCGCCCGTGCGGGTCTACCGTGTCCTCCTCGCCAGAGGAGGACCACCGTGGACCAGGTCACGCTCTACCTCGACACCGCCCGTGCCTACACCCGCCTCGTGGCGCTCGTCCGCCGCGCCGACTGGCAGCGGGCGGCGCTCGGCGTCTGGGACGTGCGCGCCCTTGTCGGGCACACGACCCGCGCCCTGACGACCGTCGTCGAGTACCTCGCCGCCCCTGAGCCCACGGACGGCGCCCGGGTGCTCACCGCGCCCGAGTACCTCGCGGCCTTCGCCGCCTCGGCGGACAAGGCCGCAGCCGACGACGCCGTGGCAGCCCGCGGGCACGCGGCCGGGGTCGAGCTCGGCCACGACCCCGCCGCACGGACCGCCGAGCTCACCGACGACGTCGCCCGTGCACTGGAGGGTGTGCCCGTCCAGCGCCTCGTCGCGACCCGCTTCGGACACCTGCGGCTGGAGGAGTACCTGCGCACCCGCACCTTCGAGCTCGTCGTCCACGGTCTCGACCTCGCCCGCGCGCTCACGCTGCCCGGCGACGTCCTCCCGGCCCCGGCCGTCGCCGCTGCGCTCGAGCTGGCGACGCAGACGGCGGCTGCCTCCGGGCGCGGCACCGAGGTCCTCGCCGCGCTCACCGGGCGGGCCCCGCTGCCGCCCGGGTTCGCCGTCCTCTGACGTGGCGCCGGTGTGACGGCCACGACTCCTGCAACGGATCGGTGACGATTCGGCACACGGGCGGGACGGCGCCGGGGGCCCCCGGGCAACCTGAGTACGATCGGTCAGTCATGTCAGATCTTCAGCGGGAGCCCACTGTGTCATCCGTCTCCGAGCAGGTCATCCACGTCGACGGCGCCGAGCGCACGGTCACCGAGGGGACCACCGGGACGGACCTGTTCGGCGAGGACCGCGCCGTCGTCGCCCTCCGGGTGGACGGCGAGCTCAAGGACCTCGCCACCGACGTGTCGCGCCTCCCGGCCGGCGCCGTCGTCGAGAAGGTCGACATCGCCAGCGAGGAGGGCCTGTCCATCCTGCGCCACTCCGCCGCCCACGTGCTGGCCCAGGCCGTGCAGCAGGTGCGCTCGGACGCCCGCCTCGGCATCGGCCCGCCCATCAAGGACGGCTTCTACTACGACTTCGACGTCGAGACGCCCTTCACCCCCGAGGACCTCAAGGACCTCGAGAAGCAGATGAACCGGATCATCCGGGAGGGCCAGACCTTCGTGCGCCGTGTCGTCACCGACGACGAGGCCCGCGCCGAGCTCGCCGACGAGCCGTACAAGCTCGAGCTCATCGGCCTCAAGGGGTCCAGCGCGGAGGACGCCGCCGAGGGCGCCTCGGTGGAGGTCGGCGCCGGCGAGCTGACGATCTACGACAACGTCCGCCGCGGGGGAGAGGTGGCCTGGAAGGACCTGTGCCGCGGCCCCCACCTGCCCAGCACCAAGCTCATCGGCAACGGCTTCGCGCTCATGCGCTCGGCCGCCGCGTACTGGCGCGGCAGCGAGAAGAACCCCCAGCTGCAGCGCGTCTACGGCACGGCGTGGCCCACGAAGGACGAGCTCAAGGCCTACCAGGAGCGCCTGGCGGAGGCCGAGCGTCGCGACCACCGCCGTCTCGGCTCGGAGATGGACCTCTTCTCCTTCCCCGACGAGATCGGCTCCGGCCTGCCCGTCTTCCACCCCAAGGGCGCGACGATCCGCATGGAGATGGAGGAGTACTCCCGCCGCCGTCACGTCCAGGCCGGCTACTCCTTCGTCAACACGCCCCACATCACCAAGGGCCACCTCTTCGAGACCTCCGGGCACCTCGACTGGTACCGCGAGGGCATGTACCCCCCGATGCACCTGGACGAGGAGCGCGACGCCGAGGGCAACATCAAGCGGCAGGGGCAGGACTACTACCTCAAGCCGATGAACTGCCCGATGCACAACCTCGTCTTCGGCTCCCGCGGCCGCTCCTACCGCGAGCTGCCGCTGCGGCTCTTCGAGTTCGGCACCGTCTACCGGTACGAAAAGTCCGGCGTCATCCACGGCCTGACCCGCGCCCGCGGCTTCACCCAGGACGACGCCCACATCTACTGCACCCGCGAGCAGATGAAGGACGAGCTGAACTCCCTGCTCACCTTCGTCCTCGACCTCCTCAAGGACTACGGGCTCGACGACTTCTACCTCGAGCTCTCCACCCGTGACCCGGAGAAGTCCGTCGGTGACGAGGCGACGTGGGAGGAGGCCACCCGCGTGCTCGAGGAGGTCGCCACCGCCTCCGGCCTCGACCTCGTCCCGGACCCGGGCGGCGCCGCGTTCTACGGCCCGAAGATCTCCGTCCAGGCCAAGGACGCCATCGGGCGTACCTGGCAGATGTCGACCATCCAGCTCGACTTCAACCTCCCCGAGCTCTTCGACCTCGAGTACCAGGCCGCCGACGGCACCCGCCAGCGCCCGGTGATGATCCACCGCGCCCTCTTCGGCTCCATCGAGCGCTTCTTCGGCGTGCTCCTCGAGCACTACGCCGGTGCCTTCCCCGCGTGGCTCGCGCCCGTCCAGGTCGTCGCCGTGCCGGTCGCCGACGTCTTCGACGACTACCTCGCCGACGTCGTCGCCCAGCTCCGTGCGCGCGGCGTGCGCGCCGAGCTCGACCAGAGCGACGACCGCTTCAACAAGAAGATCCGCAACGCGACGAAGGAGAAGGTCCCCTTCATCCTCATCGCGGGTGGTGAGGACGCCGACGCCGGAGCGGTCTCCTTCCGCTTCCGGGACGGGTCCCAGCGCAACGGGGTTCCCGTGGCGGAGGCGGTCGAGCTCATCACCTCGGCCATCGCCGAGCGTCGGCAGGTGCTGACGGCGTGAGCGACGTGTCGCCGCCGAGCGGCGAGCCGGCGGAGGGGCTCGTCGGCGTCCCCGACGCGTTCCAGCGGCTGTGGACCCCGCACCGGATGGCCTACGTCGACGGCCACGACAAGCCCGACGACGGCACCACCGGCCAGTGCCCGTTCTGCCGGGCACCGCAGCGGGAGGACGCCGAGGCGCTCATCGTCCACCGCGGTGAGCACGCCTACGTCGTCCTCAACCTCTACCCGTACAACCCCGGCCACCTCCTCGTGTGCCCCTACCGTCACGTCGCCGACCTCACCGAGCTGACGACGGCGGAGCGGGACGAGGTGGGCGCGCTCAGCGCCACCGCGATGACCGTGCTGCGGGCAGTGAGCGCGCCGCACGGCTTCAACCTCGGGATGAACCAGGGCGAGGCCGCCGGCGCCGGGATCGCCGCCCACCTCCACCAGCACGTCGTGCCCCGGTGGGGCGGGGACGCGAACTTCTTCCCGATCATCGCCGGCACCAAGGCGCTGCCGCAGGTGCTCGGCGAGACCCGGGACCTCATTGCCGCGGCGTGGAAGGAGGCGACGTGCTGAGCTCCAAGGGGCGCGTCGTCACGAACGCGATCTTCGGCCCGGTCGCCCGCACCCTCGTCCGGGCCGGGGTCAGTCCCGACACCGTCACCGTCACGGGGACCGTCCTCACCGTCGCCGTCGCGCTGTGGCTGCTGCCCTCCGGGCACTTCGTCGCCGGGCCGCTCGCCATCACCGTCGTCGTCCTCATCGACAGCGTCGACGGGCTCATGGCCCGGATGCTGGGCCGCTCCACCCGCTGGGGCGCCTTCCTCGACTCCACCCTCGACCGTCTCGCCGACGCCGCGATCTTCTCCGGGATCCTCCTGTGGAGCATCGGGGCGGAGGAGACGTGGGTGCTCGGCACCGCGCTGGCCTGCCTCGTCCTCGGCAGCGTCGTGCCCTACGCCAAGGCCCGCGCCGAGGGGCTGGGCATGACGGCCTCGGGTGGGATCGCCGAGCGCGCCGACCGGCTGTTCGTCGCCCTCGCCGCGGTCCTCGCCGTGGGGCTGGGCGCCCCCGTGGCGGTCCTCGTCGTCGCCCTTGGGCTCCTCGCCCTCGCGAGCCTCTACACGGTGGGCCAGCGCATGGCGGCCGTGCGCCGCCAGACGCGTGGTGACCTGGGGGGGACGGCATGAGCCCGGACCCCGCAGCGCTGCTGCTCACCGCCGCACGCGTCGTGCCCCGCCTGCCCGCCTGGCTCTCCTCCGCGCTCTTCGCCGGTGCCGCCGAGCTGGCCGCCCTCACCGGCGTCGCCGGGGTGGGACAGCTGCGCGCCAACATCGCCCGCGCCGTCCCCGACGCGTCCCCCCGCCAGCTGCGGCGGCTCACCCGCCGCGGCATGCGCTCGTACATGCGGTACTACGAGGAGTCGCTGCGCCTGCCGACCGTGAGCGAGGCCCAGCTCGGCCAGCGCGTGCGCGCCGTCAACGACGGGTGGATCCGGGCGGAGCGTGCCGCCGGGCGGCCCGTCGTCGTCGCCCTCGGGCACCTCGGCAACTGGGACCTCGCCGGCGCGTGGGCCACCCGCTTCCTCGCCCCCGTCGTCACGGTCGCCGAGCACCTCGAGCCGGAGGAGCTGTTCCAGAGCTTCCTCGACTTCCGGCGCGGGCTGGGCATGACGATCATCCCGCTCGAGAAGGACGGCTCCACCTTCCGGGAGCTGCTGCGCGAGACCCGCGCCGGCGTCCCCCTCGTGCCGCTGCTCGCCGACCGCGACCTGTCCCGCACGAACGTCGACGTCGCGCTGCTGGGGGAGCGGGCCCGCGTGGCACCGGGCCCCGCGACGCTCGCCGTCGCCACCGGCAGCGCCCTCGCCTTCGTCGGGATCCACTACGAGCGCCTCCGCGGGCCGCGCCGCCAGGCGGCCGGCAGCCGCTGGGGCATCGTCATCACCTTCGGTGACCCCATCAGCCCGCCGGCCGGCGCCTCCCGCGAGGAGACGATCACGGCCCTCACCCAGGCGTGGGTCGACGAGCTCGGTGCGGCCGTCCAGGCCCACCCGGAGGACTGGCACATGCTCCAGCCGCTCTTCGTGAGCGACCTCGACCCCGCGCGCCTCAAGCCCGCCGGGAGCGTGGCCTGATGCGCATCGGGATCGTCTGCGGCTACTCCTTCGACGTGCCGGGCGGCGTGCAGTTCCACGTCCGCGACCTCGCCGAGCACCTCATCGCCACCGGGCACGAGGTGAGCGTCCTGGCCCCGGCCGAGGACGCCACGCCCGTGCCCGACTACATCGTGCCCGCCGGACGGACCGTGGCCCTGCCGTACAACGGCTCGGTGGCGCGCCTCAACTTCGGGCCCGTCGCCGCGGCGCGCACGCGCCGCTGGCTCGAGGAGGGGGACTTCGACGTCCTCCACCTCCACGAGCCCATCACCCCGAGCCTGTCGATGCTCGCGCTGTGGATCGCCGACGGCCCGATCGTCGGCACCTTCCACACCGCCATGGACCGCTCCCGCGCCCTGCAGGTGGCCTCGCCGCTCGTCCGGCCGCTGCTCGAGAAGATCGGCGGCCGGATCGCCGTGTCGGAGGAGGCCCGGCGCACCGTCGTCGAGCACCTCGGCGGGGACGCCGTCGTCGTGCCCAACGGCGTGTTCGTCGACCGCTTCGCCGACGCCCCGCGCGCGGAGGCCTGGTGCGGCACCGACGAGCGACCCACCGTCGCCTTCCTCGGCCGGCTGGACGAGGCCCGCAAGGGGCTGCCCGTGCTCGCCGAGGCCATCCCGCAGGTGCTCGCCCAGGTCCCCGGCGCCCGCTTCCTCGTCGCCGGCCGCGGTGACGTCACCGAGTACCGCGCCTCCCTCGGCCACCTCGGTGACGCCGTCACCTTCCTCGGGCCGGTGAGCGACGCGGAGAAGGAGTCCCTGCTCGCGTCCGCCGACGTCTACGTCGCCCCGCACACCGGCGGGGAGAGCTTCGGGATCGTCCTTGTCGAGGCGATGAGCGCGGGCGCGCACGTCGTCGCCAGCGACATCCCCGCCTTCCGCGCCGTGCTCGACGGCGGCCGGTACGGCACCCTCTTCCCGACCGGTGACGCCGCGGCCCTCGCCGCCGCGCTCGTGCCCGCCCTGCGCGACCGGGACGACTCCCGGCCCGTGCGGGAGGCGGCGCGCGAGGGCGTGCGGCGCTTCGACTGGTCCGTCGTCACCAGGCAGGTCCTCGCCGTCTACGAGATGGTGACGGCGAGCGGCGGTCACGTGCGGGAGGACCCGCGTTCCCGCACCGTGGTCGGCCGCCTGCGCGCGGCGCTGGACGGCCGGACGGAGGGGGAGCAATGACCTGGGAGGGCTGGACGCTCGTCGTCGTGCTGCTCGTTCTCGTCCTCGGCTGGGTGCTGTGGCTGCTCGCCTCGCGCGTGGACCGCCTGCACCGCAAGGTGCTGCGCTCCCGCGCCACCCTCGAGCTCCAGCTCGCCCAGCGCGCGGCCGCTGCCCACGAGCTCGCGATGAGCGGGGCCCTCGATCCCGTCGAGGCCGTGCTCCTCGCCGACGTCGCCCAGCGCGCCAGTGCCGGCGCGCCCGGCCGCGTGGTCCCCGACGGCCTCGAGGGCGAGCCCGACGTCGAGGAGCCCGTCGGCGACGTCGACCGCTCCCTCGTCGAGTCCGAGCTGTCCCGCACGCTGCGCGCCCTGCTCGAGTCGCACGCCGACACCGAGCCGCTCGGGGACAACCCGCTCGCCGTCGACCCGCTCCACCGGCTCGACGCCGCGTGGTACCGGCTCGAGCTCGCCCGCCGGTTTCACAACGCCCACGTCGCCGAGGTGCGGCGCATGCGCGCCAACCCCGTCGTGCGGGTGCTCCACCTCGCCGGCCGGGCACCGATGCCGCACGCCTTCGACATGGACGACGCCCGGCCCGCACGCTGAGCGCGGCCGTCCGCCCTCCGCGGGCGACGTCGCCGGCTGGCCCTACGCTGATCGCCATGGCCCTTCCCCCTCAGCCCTACCCGCCGTCCGGGCGCCCGGTGCAGCCCACCGCCTACCTGGCCGGCCAGCAGCCGCAGACCGCGCCCTGGGGCACCGGTGGTCCGCCCGCGCCTTCCCAGGCGCCCTGGCAGCCTCCTCGGCCGCGGCGAGGCGGGACGGTGCTCGTGCTCGTCGGCACCGGCGTGGGGATCCTCGCGCTCATCGCGACCGTCGCGCAGATCGCCAGCCTCACGAGCGCCGGCGCGGCGCTCACCGGTGGCATCGTCGCGCTGGTCCCGCTCGTGGCCGTCCTCCTCGGCATTCGCTGGATCGACCGGTGGGAGCCCGAGCCCCGGTACGCGCTGCTCTTCGCGTTCCTCTGGGGCGCCGGCGTCTCGACGCTCGTGTCGATCTGGCTCAACACGGCCTTCTCCACAGCCGTCTACTACAGCACCGGGAACGTCGAGACGGCCGAGATGCTCGGCGCCGCGCTCGGCGCACCGCTCATCGAGGAGACCGCCAAGGGGATGGGCGTGCTGATCCTCTTCCTCGCCCGGCGCCGGTACTTCGACGGGCCGGTCGACGGGATCGTCTACGCCGCGACGGTGGCAGCCGGGTTCGCCTTCGTCGAGAACATCCTCTACTTCGGCCGCTCCATCGACATGCTCCCGCAGATCTTCGTCATGCGCGGGATCCTGTCCCCGTTCGCGCACGTGATGTTCACGGTGGCGATCGGCATCGCGCTCGGCCTCGCGGCCCGCAGCCGGTCCTCCCTCGCGTGGGTGGGGGCGCTGCCCCTCGGGTGGCTCGTGGCGGTGCTGCTCCACGCGCTGTGGAACGGCAGCACCTTCACCGGCTCGTTCTTCGGTCTCTACGTCCTCGTCCAGGTCCCGCTGTTCGTCGCGGCGATCATCCTCGTCGTCTGGCTGCGCCGCCGGGAGCGGCGCATCATCACCGGGCGGCTCGTCGAGTACGCGCGCGCCGGCTGGCTGGCCCCGCACGAGGTCACCATGCTCGGCTCCTTCCCCGGCCGGCGGGCCGCCATGTCGTGGGCCGCGCGCGGCGGCCCCTCCGCCAAGGCCGCGATGAGGACCTTCCAGCACTCGGCGACCGCACTGGCACTGGGCCGCCAGCGCTTCGCCACCGGCCGCGCCGAGCCCAGCTACCACCACGACGAGCGGGTGCTCCTCGACCGGGTCACCACCTCGCGCACCACCTTCCTCCAGGCACTCACCCAGGCCCGCTGAAAGACCCCGGCGAGGTCCAGCGGTGACGGGAAGCGGGTCGGGGAACCGCACGGGCCGGCCGTGCGACCTCCTCGGGTACTGGGAGTCCGCAACGTTCCGGACGGACGTGCTCGAGTGGGTGCGCGACGTGCTGGCGGGGTACGGGATCGCCGTGCACCGGGAGCCGCTCACCCACCGGGTCCGGTTCTGGTCGGCGGTCCTGCGCATCCCCAGCGAGGCCGGCACCTTCTGGCTGAAGGCGACCAACCCCGGGCAGGCCTTCGAGGGGCCGCTGCTCGCACGGCTCGGCGAGCTCGTCCCGGACCACGTCCTCGCGCCGGTGGCGGTCCACGCCGGGAGAGGGTGGATCCTCCTGCCCGACGGCGGACCGAGCGTGGGGGAGAGCGTCCCCGTCCCCGTCGCGGAGTGGGAGGGACTCGTCGCGCAGGTGGCCCGGATGCAGCGGGCGCTCGTGGGCCACGGCGCGGAGCTCGGCCGAGCCGGACTGCCCTCCCTCCTGCCGGAGGACGCCCACGCCTACGCCACCGAGCTCCTCGGTCGCCTCGCCCGTCTGCCCGCGGACCACCCGCAGCACGTCGGTGCGGAGGAGCACCGGGCCCTCCTGCTCGGCCTGCGGGACGTGGCCCCACTCTTCGCCGAGCTCGCCGACTGCGGCGTGCCGCCCAGCCTGCAGCCCAACGACACGAGCGCCGCGAACGCCGTCCGGGCTGCCGGCGGCCGGGGCTACCGGTTCTTCGACCTCGGCGACGCGTTCTGGTCCCACCCCTTCGCCGTACTCCAGGTACCGCTGCGGATGGCGACCGGCAGCTGGCCACACGCGCCGGCCGCCACGGACCCCACGAGGAGGCGCCTCGTCAGTGCCTACCTCGGCGAGTGGACCGGGACGGAGGACGACGGGCTCGTCGACGCGGCGGACCGGTTGGCGAGCCTGCACCGGTGCGAGTCGTGGCGGCGCCTGCTCAAGGGGGTGGACGGACTCACCGTGAGGGCACCGCGCCTGGCCGATTGGGTCGCGGACGCCGTCCGCCCAGCGCCGTGAGCGCCCCGGCCCGCGGGCGGTGTCCCAGTGCTCGGAGCCGGGCACTGGACCGTCGCCGGAGGCTGGACAGGCGCCCCGGGCGCTGAGCCGCCGCACGTAGACTGGCGGCGCCCTGCTCCCTCCACCACCGAGGTACACCGTGTCCCATGAGACCCCCACGCCCAGCGCCCCCCAGCTCGGCACCGCCCGCGTCAAGCGCGGCATGGCCGAGATGCTCAAGGGCGGCGTCATCATGGACGTCGTCACCCCCGAGCAGGCGCGCATCGCCGAGGACGCCGGCGCCGTGGCCGTCATGGCCCTCGAGCGCGTGCCCGCGGACATCCGCTCCCAGGGCGGGGTGTCGCGGATGAGCGACCCGGACATGATCGACGGCATCATCGCCGCAGTCTCGATCCCCGTCATGGCCAAGGCCCGCATCGGGCACTTCGTCGAGGCCCAGGTCCTCCAGAGCCTCGGGGTCGACTACGTCGACGAGTCCGAGGTCCTCAGCCCGGCCGACTACGAGCACCACATCGACAAGTGGCAGTTCACCGTGCCCTTCGTGTGCGGGGCGACCAACCTCGGCGAGGCGCTGCGCCGCATCTCCGAGGGCGCGGCCATGATCCGCTCCAAGGGCGAGGCCGGCACCGGTGACGTCTCCAACGCCACGACGCACATGCGGCGCATCCGCCAGGACATCCGCCGCCTGTCCTCGCTGCCCGAGGACGAGCTCTTCGTCGCCGCCAAGGAGCTGCAGGCGCCCTACGACCTCGTCGTCGAGGTGGCGCGCACCGGGCAGCTGCCCGTCGTGCTCTTCACCGCCGGTGGCATCGCCACCCCGGCCGACGCCGCGATGATGATGCAGCTCGGCGCCCAGGGCGTCTTCGTCGGCTCGGGCATCTTCAAGTCCGGCAACCCGGCGCAGCGCGCCGCCGCCATCGTCCGCGCGACGACCTTCTTCGACGACCCCGCCGTCGTCGCCGACGTCTCCCGCGGGCTGGGCGAGGCGATGGTCGGCCTCAACGTCGACGAGGTCCCCGTGCCGCACCGTCTCGCCGAGCGCGGTTGGTGACGACCTACGGGCTGGGCCCCGACTGGGTGCCCGGCCCCGACGGCGTGCCCTTCCGGCGCGCCGCGCGCGTCATCCTCCTCGACGACGCCGACCGGCTTCTCCTCGTGCGTGGCCACGACGCGGGCGAGACGAGCCGCTCGTGGTGGTTCACGGTGGGCGGCGGCCTCGAGCCGGGGGAGGACCCGCGCGCGGGCGCGCTGCGGGAGCTGCGGGAGGAGACCGGTCTGCACCTGTCCGCCGCCCAGCTCGAGGGCCCCGTCCTCACCCGCAGCGCGGTCTTCGACTTCGCCGCCGTCACGTGCCGCCAGGACGAGGAGTTCTTCCTCGCCCGCGGCACCGACACGCGCCTGGACCACGCCGGCTGGACCGAGCTCGAGCGTGACGTCCTCGACGAGCTGCGTTGGTGGCAGCTGGACGAGCTGGACGCCGCCGTGGCGGCCGGCGCGGTCGTCTACCCCCGGCTGCTGCCCGGGCTCGCACGGCGGCTCGCGGGCGGCTGGGACGGGACCAGCGAGCACGTCGTCGAGTAGCACGCCCGCGGCGTCGTAGACTGGTGGTTCGTGACCTCCCCGCGCATCGGCGTCCTGGCTCTCCAGGGTGACGTGCGCGAGCACCTCGCGGCTCTCGAGGCCGCCGGCGCCCACGCCGTGCCGGTACGGCGCGCGGGTGAGCTCGCCGCCGTCGACGGTCTCGTCCTGCCGGGCGGGGAGTCGACGACGATCGGCAAGCTGCTCGTCGCCTTCGACCTGCTCCCGCAGCTGCGCGAGCAGATCGGGGCGGGGCTGCCCGTCTACGGCTCGTGCGCCGGGATGGTGCTGCTCGCCGACCGCGTGGCGGACGCACACGGCCCTCTCGTCGGGGGCATGGACGTCACGGTCCGGCGCAACGCCTTCGGACGGCAGGTGGACTCCTTCGAGGAGGACCTCCTGGCGCCCGGGCTCGGCATCGTCGACGCCCCTCTCCGCGCGGTGTACATCCGGGCACCGTGGGTGGAGGAGGCGGGTGACGGCGTCGAGGTCCTCGCACGCGTGAGGTCGGGACCCGCCACCGGTAGGATCGTGGCAGCTCGACAGGGCGCGCTGCTCGTCACCGCCTTCCACCCGGAGATCAGCGACGACGCGCGGGTGCACCGTGCGTTCGTCGACCTGGTGCGTGCACACGCCTAGCGCCACCTGTCCCCACCGTCCCCGCGGGGACGCCGTCGTCAGCAAGGAGCACACAGTGTCCGGTCACTCCAAGTGGGCCACCACCAAGCACAAGAAGGCCGCGATCGACGCGAAGCGGGGCAAGCTCTTCGCGCGCCTCGTCAAGAACATCGAGGTGGCCGCCCGCACGGGCGGAGGTGACCCGGCCGGCAACCCCACCCTCTTCGACGCGATCCAGAAGGCGAAGCGGAACTCGGTCCCGGCGGACAACATCGACCGCGCGGTCAAGCGCGGCTCCGGCGCCGAGGCCGGCGGCGCGGACTACGAGACGATCATGTACGAGGGCTACGCCTCCGGTGGTGTGGCCGTCCTCGTCGAGTGCCTCACCGACAACCGCAACCGCGCCGCCTCCGACGTGCGCGTCGCCTTCACTCGCAACGGCGGCACGCTCGCCGACCCGGGCTCGGTCTCCTACCTCTTCCACCGGCGCGGCGTCGTCATCGTGCCCAAGACCGACGGCCTCACCGAGGACGACGTCCTCACCGCCGTCCTCGACGCGGGCGCCGAGGAGGTCAACGACCACGGTGAGGCCTTCCAGGTCGTCAGCGAGGCGACCGACGTCGTCGCGGTGCGCACCGCGCTGCAGGAGGCCGGGCTGGAGTACGACTCGGCCGAGGCTCAGTTCGTCCCGTCGATGGAGGTCGAGGTCGACGTCGAGGGCGCCCGCAAGGTGCTGCGCCTCATCGACGCCCTCGAGGACTGCGACGACGTCCAGAACGTCTTCGCGAACTTCGACGCCTCCGACGAGGTCCTCGCCGCGCTCGACGAGGACTGACGCCGGCGGTGTCGCTCCCGCGGCACGTCCCACCCGGCTGCGACACTGGGGCCATGCGCGTCCTCGGAGTCGACCCCGGCCTCACCCGTTGCGGCCTGGGCATCGTCGACTCCGACCCGCGCCGCACCCTGTCGCTCGTCGAGGTGGGCGTGCTGCGCACCCCGCCGGACATGCCGATCCAGCAGCGCCTGCTCACCATCTCGGCGGGCATCGAGGAGTGGATCGTCCGGCACGACGTCGAGGCCGTCGCCGTGGAGCGCGTCTTCGCCCAGCACAACGTCGCCTCGGTCATGGGCACGGCGCAGGTCGCCGGGCTCGCCATGGTCGCCGCCGCGCGCGCCGGCCTGCCCCTGGGCATGCACACGCCCAGCGAGGTCAAGGCCGCGGTCACCGGCTCCGGACGCGCCGACAAGCCCCAGGTGCAGGAGATGGTGCGCCGCATCCTCCGGCTGGCCGAGCGTCCCGAGCCGGCCGACGCCGCCGACGCCCTCGCGCTGGCCGTCTGCCACCTGTGGCGCGGCGGTACCCCCGGCGTCGGGCCCACGGCCCGGCACGCGACGCCCGCGCAGGAGGCGTGGGCGAGGGCCGAGCTCGCGGCGCGGCGGTCCCGGCCTGTCACCCGCAGCCGGTAACCTTTTCGCACACACGTTCGCCCGGTCGCGCTCCGGGCCGGGATTGGAGCAGCCGTGATCGCCAGCGTCCGGGGGACCGTCGAGTCCGTGCGGCTCGACTCCGCCGTCGTCGAGGTCGGCGGGATCGGGCTGCGCGTGCAGGCCACCCCCGGCACCCTCGCGGGCCTGCGGCCCGGCACGGACGCCCGGCTGGCCACCGCCCTCGTCGTGCGCGAGGACTCCCTCACCCTGTTCGGCTTCGCCGACGACGACGAGCGCGAGGTCTTCGAGATCCTCCAGACCGTCAGCGGCGTGGGTCCTCGCCTCGCCCTGGCCGTCCTCGCCGTCCACCAGCCCGACGAGCTGCGCACCGCCGTCGCCGCGGAGGACGTCGTCGCCCTCACCCGCGTGCCCGGCATCGGGAAGAAGGGCGCCCAGCGCATCCTCCTCGAGATCGGGGACAAGCTCGGTCCCGCGCGCGGTGAGGTGCGCGCCGCTCCGGTGGCCACCGACTCCCAGCCCGAGGTCGTCGACGCGCTCGTCCAGCTCGGCTGGTCCGCCAAGGCCGCCGAGGACGCCGTGAGCACCGTCCTCGCCGAGCCCGCGGCCGACAGGGACGTCGCCGCCGTGCTGCGCGGCGCGCTCCAGCACCTGGGGGGCCACGGCCGTGGCTGACGACGCCGCCTTCCTCGACGCCGAGGCCGACGAGCTCGAGCGCGCCGCCGAGGCCGCGCTGCGCCCGCGCCGGCTGGCGGACTTCGTCGGCCAGGCGGTCGTCCGCGACCAGCTCGCCCTCGTCCTGGACGCCGCCAAGGCCCGCGGCTCCGCGCCCGACCACGTCCTCCTCTCCGGGCCGCCCGGGCTCGGCAAGACGACGCTCGCGATGATCATCGCCGCCGAGCTCCAGGGCGCGCTGCGCCTCACCTCCGGTCCGGCAGTCCAGCACCCCGGGGACCTCGCCGCGATCCTCTCCTCGCTCCAGGAGCACGACGTCCTGTTCATCGACGAGATCCACCGCCTGGCCCGGCCGGTGGAGGAGATGCTCTACCTCGCGATGGAGGACTTCCGCGTCGACGTCGTCGTCGGCAAGGGGCCCGGCGCCACCGCGATCCCGCTCACCCTGCCGCGCTTCACCGTCGTCGGGGCCACCACGCGCGCCGGCCTGCTGCCGGCGCCGCTGCGGGACCGGTTCGGCTTCACCGGCCACCTGGAGTTCTACTCGCCGGCCGAGCTCGAGCAGGTGCTCAGCCGCAGCGCCCGGCTCCTCGGCGCCGAGCTCGAGCCGGCCGCGGCCGTTGAGCTCGCCGGCCGCTCCCGGGGGACGCCCCGGATCGCCAACCGGCTGCTGCGCCGCGTGCAGGACTGGGCGCAGGTGCGGGGGACCGGCTCCCTCGACCTCGCCGCCACGCACGCCGCCCTCGACCTCTTCGAGGTCGACGAGCGCGGCCTGGACCGCCTGGACCGCTCGGTGCTCCGCGCACTGTGCGAGCGCTTCGGCGGCGGGCCGGTCGGCCTGTCCACGCTCGCCGTCGCCGTGGGGGAGGAGCCCGAGACCGTCGAGACCGTCGCCGAGCCCTTCCTCGTGCGCGAGGGCCTCGTCTCGCGCACGCCCCGCGGACGCGTCGCCACCGCCGCCGCCTACGAGCACCTCGGTCTCACCCGCCCGGACGACGGCGCGCTCTGGGCCTGAGGGCGGTTTCGTCCTGTCAGCCGCGTCACCTAGACTCAATCAGTATTTTGCCGCCGGTGAGACGCGCCCTGTCGCGATCCCACCGCCATCAAGGGAGTAGTGCCGTGGAGTTTCTCATCCTCATCGCCGTGTTCGGACTCATGATGTGGATGATGTCCCGAGGGGCGAAGAAGCAGCGCCAGGCCGCCGCCGAGCTGCGCAACAACCTCGAGGTCGGCCAGCAGGTCATGACCGCCTCCGGCTTCTACGGCACGATCGTCGACGTCGACGGCGACGTCATCACCCTCGAGTCCACCCCCGGCGTCGAGACCATGTGGAAGCGCGAGGCGGTCCACTCCGTCACCGAGCCGCCCTTCGCGGTCGTGGACGAGGACACCGCCGACGACGAGGACGTCACCACGGTCGAGGTTCCCGACGACGCCTCCTCGCTCACCCGTACGGACGAGCCCGTCGTCACCGACGAGCGCCCCGGCGACGAGAGCGACGAGCGGCGCGCCTGAGCGCCCCTCCACACAGAGAGAAGATCGCGTTGGCGACAACCGCCCCACGCCCCCTGCGCAGGATCATCGTCCTGCTCGTCATCGTCGCAGCGATGTTCGGCTCCGTTGCGATCGCCCAGCAGCTGGGTGACGACGACGCCGAGGGCGGTGCGTCCTTCGCGCCCGGCCTCGCGCTCGACCTCGAGGGTGGCGTCCAGCTCATCCTCACCCCCCGGCTCGACCCGGAGGCCGAGGGCGGCGACGGTGAGATCACCGACGACGACATCGACCAGGCCATCGAGATCATCCGCCAGCGCGTGGACGCCTCCGGCGTCGCCGAGGCTGAGATCACCCGACAGGGCTCCGCCAACATCGTCGTCGGCCTCCCCGGCCGGCCCGACGAGGCCACCCTCGACCTCGTGCGCCAGTCGGCGGAGCTGCGCTTCCGCCCCGTCCTCACGATGACCGACCCGACGCCGATCGACCCCGGCCAGGAGGGCCTGCCCACCGGGCCCGAGGGCGACGCCGAGGCCGGCGCGCCGCAGGACGGCGAGGGGACCACTGAGGAGCCGGCGGCCGACGAGACCACCGACGGAAGCGAGACCACCGAGGCGCCCGCCGACGGCGAGGCCACCGAGGCGCCCGCCGACGGCGACGCCGCCGAGGCGCCCGCCGAGGACGAGGCGCCTGCCGACGCGGACCGCTCGGCGATCGAGGAGGCGGCCTTCGCCGTCGCCGACGAGAACGGTGACGGTGAGCTCTCGAGCACCCCGGCGACCGAGCCGACGAGCAACAGTGACGTCGCCTGGATCACCGAGCAGCTGGTCTACGACCTCTACACCCTGGACTGCACCGATCCCGCGAACCTCGTCGGCGGCGTCGAGGACGCTGCCGACGAGCCGCTCGTGTCCTGCGCCCAGGACGGCACGACGAAGTTCGTCCTCGGTCCCGTGGACGTCGAGGGCACGCAGGTCGAGTCGGCCGGCTCCGGCCTCGAGGTCACCCAGGGCGGAGTGACGACCAACAACTGGGTCGTCGACATCGAGTTCAACGGCGAGGGCACCGAGCAGTTCCGTGAGGTCTCCGAGCGGCTCGTCGCCCAGCCCAGCCCCCAGAACCAGTTCGGCATCGTCCTGGACGGGCTCGTCGTCTCCGCCCCGCGCATGAACGTCGCGATCCCCGACGGCCAGGCCCAGATCTCCGGCAGCTTCACCCGCGAGAGCGCGAACACCCTGGCCAACCAGCTGAACTTCGGCTCCCTGCCGCTCAACTTCGAGGTCCAGAGCGAGGAGCAGATCTCCGCGACCCTTGGGGCCGAGCACCTGCGCAGCGGCCTCATCGCCGGCCTCGGTGGCCTCCTGCTCGTTGCGCTCTACCTCCTGTGGCAGTACCGCGGCCTCGCCGTCGTCGCGGTGAGCAGCCTTCTCATCGCCGCCGTCACGACGTACGGCGCGATCATCGTGCTGTCGTGGCTGCAGGGGTACCGGCTGTCGCTCGCCGGCGTGGCCGGCCTCATCGTCGCGGTCGGCATCACGGCGGACTCCTTCATCCTGTACTTCGAGCGGATCCGCGACGAGATCCGCGACGGCCGCACGCTCGAGGGCGCCGTGGAGCACGGATGGAACCGCGCGAAGCGGACGATCGTCGTCTCCGACCTCGTCACCCTGCTCGCCGCGGTCATCCTGTACTTCCTCGCCGTCGGCGGGGTGCGGGGCTTTGCCTTCACCCTCGGCCTCACGACGGTCATCGACCTCGTCGTCGTCTACCTGTTCACCCACCCGACCATGCAGCTGCTCATCCGCACGCGCTTCTTCGGCGAGGGGCACCGCCTGTCGGGCCTCAACCCCGAGAGCATCGGCGTCGACCCCGCGCGCTACCGCGGCCGCGGTCGCGTCGGTGAGGCACGGACGCGACCCCCGGCCGCCGCCCGGAAGGAGCCCGCGCGCGAGAAGCAGCCCGTGGGCGCCGGCCGGATGACGATCGCGGAACGGCGGGCCGCCGAGCGTCTCGCCGCCGAGCAGCAGGCGACGACCACCGAGGAGGAGGGCCGATGACCCGCCTGTCCCAGCTGGGCAACGAGCTTCACACCGGCAACCGCTCCTTCCCCTTCGTCCAGCGCCGCCGCACGTGGCTCACCGCCGCGGCCGTGCTCGTCCTGCTCTCCGTGCTTCTCGTCGCCTTCAAGGGCATCAACGCGGGTATCGAGTTCACCGGTGGCTCTCAGTTCACCGTCACGGGCACACAGAACCTGGAGGAGCAGCCTGCCCACGACGTCGTCGCGGAGGTCGGTACCGGCCAGGTGGCGCGCGTGTCGACGGTCGGCTCGACCTCCGTGCGCGTGCAGACCGAGAAGCTCAGCACCGAGCAGACGGACGCGGTGCGTCAGGGCCTGGCCGAGGCCTACGAGGTCCCGGAGGCGGACGTCGCCTCCACCTTCATCGGCCCCTCCTGGGGGCAGGACATCACGCGCCAGGCGCTCGTGGGCCTGATCGTCTTCATCGTTCTTGTGACGATCGTGCTCTCGATCTACTTCCGCAGCTGGCAGATGGCCGGCGCGGCCCTCGTCTCCCTCATCAACGACCTGGTGCTCACGGTCGGCGTGTACGCCCTCATCGGGTGGGAGGTCACCCCGGCCACGGTCATCGGGCTGCTGACGATCCTCGGGTACTCGCTCTACGACACCGTCGTCGTCTTCGACAAGGTCCGGGAGAACACCCAGGACCTCAGCGAGCAGCACGACCGGACCTACGCCGAGCTGTCCAACCTCGCGGTCAACCAGACCCTCGTCCGGTCGATCAACACCTCGCTCACCTCGCTCCTGCCCGTCGGGTCGATCCTCTTCGTCGGTGCGCTCCTCCTCGGGGCGGGCACGCTCCGCGACATCGCCCTCGCGCTGTTCGTCGGCATGTTCGTCTCGACGGTGTCCTCGGTCTTCGTCGCGACGCCGCTGCAGGTCGTCCTGCAGGAGCGCAGCGCGGGGATCCGTCAGCACACCGACGACGTCCTCGAGCGCCGTCGCCGCCGGACGGCCAAGGAGACCGCGGCCGTCGCGGCCGCCCCGGCCGCCGCGGCGGCTCCCGAGGAGAGCACCGTCGCCGGGACCCACCGTGGCCAGGCGGCCCAGCCCAAGCGCCGGAAGGGGCGACGATGACCGACTTCCCCGAGGAGCTCACCCAGCTGCTCGACTCCCACGTCCGTGAGGTGCCCGACTTCCCCGAGCGAGGGGTCCTGTTCCGGGACATCACGCCGCTGCTCGCCGACGGTCCCGCGTTCGCGGCGCTCGTCGACGCTCTGGCCGAGCGCTACCGCGGCAAGGTCGACGCCGTCGCCGGGCTCGAGTCGCGTGGCTTCATCCTCGCGGCCCCGCTCGCCCACGCGCTCGGCGTCGGGATGATCACCATCCGCAAGGCCGGGCGTCTGCCCGGACCTGTGACCGGGGTGGACTACACCCTCGAGTACGGGACGGCGCGGCTGGAGCTGCGCCCCGAGACGGTGGCGGCGGACCAGCGGGTCCTCATCATCGACGACGTCCTCGCCACCGGGGGCACCGCGCGCGCCGCCATCGAGCTCATCGAGGGCGCCGGGGCGCAGGTGGCTGGCCTGACGATGCTCCTCGAGCTCGACGAGCTGCGCGGCCGCGAGCAGCTCACGGGCTACCCGCTGGACAGCATCCTGCGCTACTGACGGCCCCGGTGCTCGGATCCGCCGCCACGCTGCCTAGAATGGGGCGATGGCGGAGGAGACGGTCACCGGCGCAGGCCCGGACGCACGCGGACCCCGGGTGCGGTCGCGCTTCGCGCTGCTCGGCTCGCGCGGACACAGCGCGTCCCCGGCGATCGAACCGGTCCTCCACGCCCTGCGGTCCAACCATCCGCGGGCCGACACCGCGCTGATCGAGCGGGCCTTCACCGTCGCCGAGCGCGCCCACCGCGGGCAGATGCGCAAGAGCGGTGACCCGTACATCACCCACCCCGTCGCGGTGACCACGATCCTCGCCGAGCTTGGGATGACGGTGCCCACGCTGGCGGCGGCACTGCTCCACGACACCGTCGAGGACACCGACTACTCCCTCCAGCAGCTGCGCAGCGAGTTCGGTGAGGAGATCGCCCTCCTCGTCGACGGCGTCACCAAGCTCGACAAGGTCACCTACGGCGAGGCCGCCGAGGCCGAGACGGTCCGCAAGATGGTCGTCGCGATGGCGCGGGACATCCGGGTCCTCGTCATCAAGCTCGCCGACCGCCTCCACAATGCCCGCACGTGGAAGTACGTCTCGGCGAAGTCCGCGGGGCGCAAGGCCCGCGAGACGCTGGAGATCTACGCCCCGCTCGCCCACCGGCTGGGGATGAACACGATCAAGTGGGAGCTGGAGGACCTGTCCTTCGCCACCCTCTACCCCAAGGTCTACGACGAGATCGTGCACCTCGTGGCCGAGCGGGCCCCGGCGCGCGACGAGTACCTGTCCACCGTGCGCGGCCAGATCGAGTCGGACCTGCGCTCGAACAAGATCCGCGCGACCGTGACCGGCCGACCCAAGCACTACTACTCGATCTACCAGAAGATGATCGTGCGCGGCCGCGACTTCGACGACATCTTCGACCTCGTCGGCGTCCGCATCCTCGTCGACTCGGTCAAGGACTGCTACGCCGTCCTCGGCACGATGCACGCGCGCTGGAACCCTCTGCCCGGGCGGTTCAAGGACTACATCGCGATGCCGAAGTTCAACCTCTACCAGTCGCTCCACACGACCGTCATCGGTCCGGGTGGCAAGCCGGTGGAGATCCAGATCCGCACCCACGACATGCACCGCCGGGCGGAGTACGGCGTCGCGGCCCACTGGAAGTACAAGGAGGCTGCGCGCGGCCAGACCGTCGACGTCCCCAAGGGCGCGGAGGAGATGGGCTGGCTGCGCCAGCTCGTCGACTGGCAGCGGGAGACCGCCGACCCCGGGGAGTTCCTCGACTCCCTGCGCTTCGAGATCTCCGGGTCCCAGGTCTACGTCTTCACCCCCAAGGGCGACGTCATGGCCCTGGCGCCGGGCGCGACCCCCGTGGACTTCGCCTACGCCGTCCACACCGAGGTGGGCCACCGGACGGTGGGCG
The DNA here is from genome assembly GCF_965111665.1 of Georgenia sp. Marseille-Q6866. Lineage (NCBI taxonomy): Bacteria > Bacillati > Actinomycetota > Actinomycetes > Allobogoriellales > Allobogoriellaceae > Georgenia > Georgenia sp. Marseille-Q6866. The sequence goes on from NZ_CBCOOR010000003.1 coordinate 81,728, forward strand.
CCCGGGTCAACGGACGCCTCGTGTCGCTGGAGTCGCGGCTCGAGAACGGCGACACCGTCGAGGTCTTCACCTCCAAGTCCGAGTCGGCCGGCCCGAGCCGGGACTGGCTCAACTTCGTCACCACTCCCCGCGCCCGCAACAAGATCCGGGCCTGGTTCACCAAGGAGCGCCGCGAGGAGGCGATCGAGGCCGGCAAGGGCCTCATCGCCCGGGCCATGCGCAAGCAGAACCTACCGATCCAGCGCCTCATGTCGCACGACACCCTCACCGCGCTCGCGCACGAGATGAACTACGCCGACGTGTCTGCGCTCTACGCCGCGGTGGGCGAGAGCCAGGTGTCGGCGACCAACATCGTCCAGAAGCTCGTCCAGTCGATGGGCGGGGAGTCCGGCGCCGAGGAGGACCTCGCCGAGGCCACGATGCCGGGGGAGAGCCGGCCCCGGCTGCGCGCGGGCGACCCCGGCATCGCCGTCAAGGGCATGGACTCCGGGGACCTGTGGGTCAAGCTCGCCCGCTGCTGCACCCCGGTGCCCGGTGACCCCGTCGTCGGGTTCGTCACGCGCGGCTCGGGCGTCTCCGTCCACAGGACCGACTGCGGCAACCTCGAGAGCCTGCGCAACGAGCCCGAGCGCATGGTGGACGTCGAGTGGTCGCTGCACGGCCAGAGCTCCTTCCTCGTCCAGATCCAGGTCGAGGCGCTCGACCGCGCCGGCCTGCTCTCCGACGTCACCCGCGTGCTGTCGGACAACCACGTCAACATCCTCTCGGCCTCGGTCCAGACGAGCCGCGACCGCGTGGCCCTGTCGAAGTTCGTCTTCGAGATGGCCGAGCCCTCCCACCTCGGGCACGTCCTGTCCGCGGTCCGGCGCATCGACGGCGTCTTCGACGTCTACCGGATCACCGGTGCACGGTCCGAGTCCCGGATGGCGTAGCCGGCTCCTCCACAGCACCCGTCTCACGCTCGTGCCGTCCACAGCGGACGGCTGTCGACCAGCGCGGCGTCCGACGGCGGGGGCAGGCTCGGTTCATGACGCGCGCGCTGGCCTGGCTGGAGGCGCCGTCGCTCACCCCGGTGGCGGCGGTTCTTGCGGCGCTGCCAGGCCTCGGCGGTGAACGGTACGACGGACTGCTCGTGGCCACGCCGGGCGGTGGCCTGGCGCCCGTGGACGTGCTCTCCCGCCCGGCGGGCCGGGCGTGGTCCCTGCGGGGCGTCGTGCCGCCCGGCGCGGCGCTGGCGCGCAGTACGGCGGTGTGGGTCCACACCGGGCGCCTGTGCCCGGAGCGGGCGGAGGTCGTCGTCGAGCCGGGACGGCGGCTGCACGCGGGCGCCGCCGTGCACCGGCAGCGGCTGGAGGAGGGCGACGTCGAGCTCCTCGGCGGTGTCCCGACGACGACGCCGCTGCGCACCGCCGTCGACCTCCTGTGCTTCACGGAGGGCGGGCTCGCGGTCGCGGGCACGTGCGCCCTCGTCCTCGGCGGGCTTGCGCCGTCGCAGGTGCGTGAGGCGCTGAGCCGTCCCGGTCGCCGGGCGCCGGTCCGGCGCGCCACGGCCCTCCTCACGGCGGCCGAGGACGCGGCGAGGCGGCGGCGTCCATGACGCCGCCGCCTCGCCCGGGCTCAGGCTCCCGCGGAGCGCAGGATCTGGTCGAGCCAGGACTTGCGCGCCTCGAGTGCGGTGGCCGCCTCCTTCTCGGCGCGGGCGTCGCCGGCGGCGCGCGCCTGGGCCAGCTGCTGCTCGAGGGCGTCGATCGCCTCGTAGAGCTGGGCCGCCGCGCCCTCGGCACGGGCGCGCTTCTCCGGGTCGCTGCGGCTCCACCGCTCCTGGTCCGCCTCACGCACGGCCTGCTCGACCGCCCGCATCCGGCCCTCGACCCGCTGGACGTCGTTGCGCGGGACCTTGCCCGCCTCGTCCCACTTGTCCTGGATCGGGCGCAGGGCCGCCTTGGCGGCCTCCGGGTCGGTGACCGGGAGGAGCGCCTCGGCCTGCTCGAGCAGCGCGAGCTTCACCTCGAGGTTGGCCGCGTACTCCGCGTCGATCTGGGCGTTCTCGCTCTCCCGAGCCTCGTAGAAGGCCTGCCGGGCGGCACGGAAGCGTGCCCACAGGGCGTCGTCCTCCTTGCGACTGGCGCGGCCGGCCGCCTTCCAGCGGTCCATGAGCTCCCGGTAGGCCGCGGACGTGCGCCCCCAGTCGGTCGAGGTGGACAGCGCCTCGGCCTCGGCGATGAGCTGCTCCTTGGCCCGCTTGACCTCCGACTGGGTGGCGTCCAGCTGGGAGAAGAAGTGGCCGCGGTTGCGGTCGAAGGTCGTCCGCGCCCGCGAGAAGCGCTTCCACAGCGCGTCCTCCGTGGGCCGGTCGAGGCGCGGCCCCGAGCGCTGGGCCTGCTTCCACTGGTCCAGGAGCGTACGCAGCTCGTCACCGCTGGAGCGCCAGTGGGTGCTGGCCGGGTCGGCGGCGGCGATGGCCTCTGCGCGCTCGACCACGGCGGTGCGCTCCTCGAGCGCCTTTGCCTTGGCAGCCTCGCGCTCCGCGCTGATCTCCTTGCGACGGGCGGCGGCGCGCTCGCGCAGGACCTCGACGCGGGCACGCAGACCGTCGAGGTCGCCGACGGCCGCCGGCTCGGCCAGCGCCTCGGTGAGGGTCGCCAGGGTCTGGTCGATCTCCTTGGTCTGCAGCTGGGGCAGCCGGGTCTCGAAGAGGACCACCTGCGCCTGGAGGTCCAGGAAGCGGCGCACGTAGAAGGCCAGGGCCTCGTCCATGTCCGCACCGGTGTACTGGCCCACCGTGCGCTCCCCGGCGGCCTCACGCACCCAGACGGTGCCGTCGGGGTCGACCCGGCCCCAGGCGGCCGCCGCGGCGGCCTCCTTGGCGTCGTCGAGGACCGGGGCGACAACGGCCGGCGCGGGCGCGGCACCCTGCGGCGCGCGGGCCGCAGGCTTGCGCAGGGCCGAGGGCTTGGGCAGCGGCCGGGGAACGGCCGCCGGCCGCGGCGCGGGTGCGGGCGCCTGGGCGGCCTCCGCCTCGATCGTGCCGCCGGGCTCGGCCGTGGCCGGCTCGGCGGGAGCGGCGGTCTGCTCTGCCGGAGCCGCAGCCTGGGCCGGAGCACGAACAGACCTGGCCAGAGAACCCGCCCTTCTGAAAGACGAGTCCGGCGCCCGACACCCGCAGGTGTCGAGCGCCGGACCACAGCGAGAATCAAGGCGTCACACGACGAAGGCGGAGACCCTCCCGCGCAGCTCGTCGGCCATGCGGGCCAGCTCGTCGGTGGCGCTCTGCATCTGCGCGAGGACGGTGCTGGACGTGGCCGTCACCGTGGCGACGCCGGAGATGTTCGCCGCGATCTCCCCGGAGCCGGCAGCGGCCTCGTGCACGCCGCGCGTCATCTCCTGCGTCGTCGCCGTCTGCTGCTCGACGGCCGAGGCGATGGTGAGCTGGTAGTCGTTGATCGACCGGACGGTCTTGGCGATCTCCTCGATCGCCGCGACCGCGGCCACGGTCCGCGTCTGGTTGTCACCGATGCGAGTGGTGATGTCCTCGGCGGCCCGCGCGGACTCCTGGGCCAGCTCCTTGACCTCCCCGGCGACGACGGCGAAGCCCTTGCCTGCCTCACCGGCCCGCGCGGCCTCGATGGTCGCGTTGAGGGCGAGCAGGTTGGTCTGCTCGGCGATCGAGGTGATGACCTTGACGACCTCGGAGATCTCTCGCGAGCTCTCGCCGAGGCTGTTGACGGTGGTGGCGGTCGCGTCCGCCGTCGTAACGGCGCGGGCGGCGACGCCGGCGGCCTCCCCCGCACTCTTCGCGATCTCCTGGATGGAGGCGCTCATCTGCTCGGCACCGGACGCGACGGTCTGGACGCTGTGGGAGATCTGCTGGGCGGCATCGGAGACCGCGCTGGCCTGGCTCGAGGCCTGCTCCGAGCCGGCGGCCACCTGGGTGTTGGACGCGGAGAGCTCCTCGGCAGCGGCGGCGACCGTCTGGGCCGACTCGACCACGCTGGTGAGGGCCTCGCGCAGGGCGACCCGGGCTAGCGAGGACGAGTGCGCCATCTGCCCGAGCTCGTCGCGGTCCTCGACGTGCGCGTCGACGGTCATGTCCCCGGCGGCCATGGCCTCGAGGGAGCCGCGCACGGCGTGCAACCCGCGGCGGATGCGGCGGGTCACGGCGACGGCGATGGCCACGGAGATCGCGGCGGCGACGACGAAGCCGATGCTCAGCACGAGGAGCGCTCTGCTGATCTCCGCCCCGGCGTCGGTCGCGATCGCCTCGACGCGGTTCTGGATCTGGCCGTCGGCGAGGACGAGCGCCCGTCCGGCGTTGTCCGGGTCACCGGCCGGGGAGGCGTTGAGCGCGCTCTCCAGCCCGACGACGTCGCCCGCCTCGACCAGCGGCATGAGAGTGGCGTCGCGGTAGGTGAGCCAACCCTCCCAGCGCGTGGTGAAGTCGGCCCACTGCTGGGTCTCCGACTCGGGGTACTGGGAGACGGCGTCGATGAGACCGTCGACGGTGCGGTCGTTCCACGCCTGGGAGGTGAGGAGCTGCTCGCGGCGCGACTCGTCCGTGGCGGCGACCGCGCGACGAACGAGCAGGTGGCTCTGGGACTGCGCGGCGCGCAGCTCGGCCATGGATCCCTGGAGGTCCTCGGTGAGGAGGCGCACGTCCTCGAGGTGGTCACCGGCGCGCAGCAGCGCGACGGCGCCCGCCCCGCCGACGATGCCGAACAGGCCGCCCATGATGACGAGGGCGGTGGCGATCTTGAAGCCGACCGGGCGGTCCCAGAACCACGCGTTCCGGCGGCGTCGGGGTGCGTCAGGGGTCTCGGTGCTGGTGCGGCGGCTCATGCCAGGTCTCCCGCCTCGTAGTAACCGCTCTCGATGAGCAGGTGCTGGTAGTTGTCCTGCGTGACGAGCTGAGGGGTCAGCAGGTAGGCGGGCACGACGAGCCGGCCGTTGTCGTAGGTGCTCACGTCGTTGGTCTCGGGCTCCAGGTCGTTGAGGATCTGGTGCACAGCCGAGACGGCGACCTCCGCGAGCTGCCGCGTGTCTTTGAAGATCGTCGTGTACTGCTCGCCGTCAGCGACGGACTTCGCGGAGGCGAGGTCGGCGTCCTGGCCGGGCACGACCGGGAGGTCCCGCCCGCCCGCGTCGAGTCCGGCACCGGAGAAGACGCCGAGAAGAGCCTGCGCGATGCCGTCGTTGGGCGAGAGAACGCCGTGGAGCTGCTGGTCGGCGTCGTAACTCTGGATGAGCGCGGTCATCCGTGCGGCCGCGGCCTCTCCGTCCCACGCAGGCGTGGCGACGACGTCGAACTCGGTCTCCCCGGAAACGACCTCCACGACGCCGGAGTCGAGGTACGGCTGCAGGACGCTCATGGCGCCGGCGTAGAAAACCGTGGCGTTGTTGTCGTCGGGCGAGCCGGCGAAGATCTCGATGAAGAAGGGACCCCTCGCGCCGGTGTCGCGGCCGGTCTCGTCGAGCACACCGATGCCCTGGAGCAGCGAGGTGGCCTGCTGGATGCCGACGCGCTCGTTGTCGAAGGTGGCGTAGTAGTCGATGTCGGGGCTGTCGAGGATGAGCCGGTCGTAGGCGACGACGGGGACGTCGGCCGCGCCAGCCTCGGCCAGCACCGCTGTCAGCGACGACGCGTCGACCGCGCCGATGACGAGCGCGTCTGCGCCGTCCTCGATCATCTGGCGGATCTGGTCCGCCTGGAGCTGGGGATCGTCGTCTGCGTACTCGACCATGACGTGGTGCCCGAGGGCCTCGAGCTGTGCGGTGACGTTTGCGCCGTCCTTGGCCCAGCGCTCAAGCTGCTGCGTGGGCATTGCGACGCCGACGCGGGCGACTTCGTCGCCGTCACTCACCGCCTCCAAGTCTCCGTTGGCGCAGCCGGCGAGGCCGACAGCGATCATCAAGGCACCGAGCCCAACAGTCCGAGCTGTTCGTCGTACAGGAGTCATGCGACCGCACCATCCGTGGCTGAATCGACCGGCGCGTCCAACGCCGGGCCCCGGGTGAGGGGCGTCACTCAGGGCGATCGGTGCCCTCCCTATGGAGATGAGCCGCTACGCCTGTGACATTCACCACGTGGCCAACCGGACCTCGCGCAAATTTAGACGTTGGACGCCACGATCCCTGCCTAGATCGCGAAACCCGACAGGAGCAGGAAGCCACCACGCGGCGACGACCTCCTCCTCTGAAACCCAGATAGGGGCTGAGCCGCCACAGCGAGACGACCGGCAGATGCCGATGCTAGCGACGACGCTAGGCCGATCACCTGCCTGCCGAGCCGGAACTAGGCATTCCCGTCCGTGGCACCTTCCCGACTCTTGGATTCTGCAACATCTACGCGCCACGACGAACACAGCTATCCCTGTCGACCAGCCCAAAGCTTAGGCACGCCCTCGCCTACCAAGAGTGGCGAGGAGTAGTCCACCACCACAGCTAACATCAGGCTCGAATACCGAATGCCCATAGCGCGCAACAGCGTGGCGCTTCTACGGGACGTCTCCTTCGGTCGGCGTGCCCCCTCCCGCCTCTACCAACGGGACGGGCACAAGGTCGCTATCCAGGCCAAGACTGCCGATTAGATTCGCCGCCGCCCTGGTCAGCGCGCCCAACTGCACAGACGTCGGCGAAATGACAATTCCACCCGAGAAATCGATGGTTGCAGCTACACGATCCGCGTCCCCCTCCTCGTCGGCCGGCCCAGGCAAGAGCACATCGACAGTTTCGACGAAGTAGTCATCAGCGACGGTCTCTACCACAGCTTCAACGTCACGATTAATGCTACCCTGCTGCTGCGACGCTATTCGTAATGTCCGTTCAACACCTGCGAGACTTACCGCATGGACGCTGAAGTCAGTCAAGCGTGGTTCGAGGCTGGACCATCTGGGCATCCTGCCTCCTGGCCGCGCTTGCAATTTGTACCCTGTATCGCTCACCCGGACCTCATGCTCGCCCACGGCAAAGCCCAGCCTGCCGCCGCGGAATTCCCAATGCGGAACAACGACCTCCTCATCGTCACCACCGCTCTGGACGTTGAGGCCAAGATAACTACGCTTGGCGGTCCAACGAGAAAGGTTAGCCTGGACGAAGCGCGTCAAATCGTAGCCTTCAAGAAGGTCGGCAATTCGCTCAAGCTGACTAAACTCAACTAGGGCGCCTAGATGAGACCAGAAACTCTCATCTTCAGGGGCGTCGGGAAGCGATAGCACCCAAGGCAGAAGTGCACGCAATTCTTCAGTGCCCATCGCACCGGAAAAGACCTCGGGCGCTGCGACCAATTCCGCCTTTTGATCACGCGACGCCAGAGCCCAATCAACGAACGCGGCCGTCCGCTCCATCCGGAGAACTGCATCTTCGAGAAACGTTTCACGAATCAGGCCGCTCACGCCAGCCTCATCTGGGTGCGCGGCTGACTGGACCAGGTTCTCAGCAACACGCTCGTCGACGAGCCCTCGAGCGCCGCGTAGGAAGTTCGAGCGGACAACGACACTTAGCGGCGTCTCATCTCGCTCGGCACCGCGCGTTATTTCGTCTACAGCCACCACATCGGTGAGCAGGGTAGTCTTCGATCGGCCAGCCGCTTTCTGCACGTCTGCGGGCGCCATCTCGAACCCGGACTCGGTTACACTCTGCTCGGGATCGATGGCCATGAACACCGGGTCGCCCGTGCTGATGTTGGCCGTGTCGTTTGCAGCCACAACAGAGGCATAACTCGAACGCAGGTAGTAGTCGCGCACGGTCACAGAACCGCGAACACGAGGCCACGTGAGCTTGAAATCCGGTATGGCACTGTGGTTGAAGTAGTGCGTGTCCTCAATCGACGCTTCTGGCTCAAGCTCCTCGAGGCGCGCACGGAAGGCGGCCTTGACGTGATAGATATAGTCCTCACGAACGTGATTCGCCCGAATCTCACGGAGAGTCTGCGAAAGTTCAGTCACAGCGTCTTCACCTTCCTATTGAGAACGGGACGGATCTGTTCGAGCTCGGTCCTTGTCAGAGCGAGGGCTTCTTGTTTCGGATTAAAAACGAGAACCGTAATGCGACTGGCAACGTCATGCACCAGAGCGTCATCCACGGCATGCCCGTCGAGATACTCGGGGTTCTCCTCTAACGCCATCTTGACATGGTCATAAGTTTCAAACTTCGACCAGTTCTCGAGATTGAAAGGGTGGAACGTCACCCAATAGTAGTGCGCCCGCCTGCACGAGCTGAACTTGTCAACCTCCTTCGCGTCTGCAGCATATGCGATCGCGAGAAACTTCTTGAACTCCTTATATTGGCCCCCCGCACTTGCATAGCGCTTGCTCTCTACAACAACCGGGGGCTTCTTGTCGCGAATCAGGTAACCAACGAGATCGAACTGCTTCATACCGCCGAATGTCTCGACCATGCAGTCGATCTTATTGTTATAGGCGTCGAAGGGCAGTTCTATGTACGTGGTCGCCTCTAGCCATCGCTTGAGCGTGGCCGCACCTTCGCGACCGATCTCCTGAACTTCTTCGGCTGGCATGCGGTGAAGTCTAGCGTTCCAGCTACACGTTGGCGGCAGATCAGGGCCGCGTACGGCCGGTGTCCTTAAGGGGTGAAGGTGCGTTCCTCGAGCGAGCCAAGTCTCTGCGAGCAAACTCCGGGCCACGACTGCGAGATCGGGCTCTCCATACCGATCGCGCTTGGCGCATCAACCACCGACATCCAGCGGAGCTCGGAGTGGCGCCCGGGCCGGGACTGAGCGATCGCGGCGAGGTCGCGTCCGAGAAGGCGACGCAGAGCGGCACGCCCCGCTCCTTGACCACCGACGCGCGCCAGGCGCGCAGCTTAGTCGGCTGGACCTGCGGGTCGTCGTCCGCTTACTGAAGAGTCACGTCGTGGTCAAGCTCCTCGAGTTGAGCGCCAAGTTTCGTGCCGTCGACCACCCATCGCTGGTGCTCCTGGGTCGTCATCCCGACACCGACACGTGCCATCTCGGCGTCGTTGCTTCCTTCAGCTTCGCTGCCCGCGCCCATACAACGGGCGAGGCCGACGGCGACCACGAGAGGACTGAGACCCACAGTCCAGGCTGTTCGTACACGAGTCGTGCGACCGCACCATCCGTGGTTGAACCAACCGGCGCGTCCAGCGACGTGCCTTTGGTGGCGGTCGTCACTCAGGACGATCGGTGCGAGGAATGGGCCGATGACATGAGCCCGCATGGCCTCGCCACACGCGCTCGTCCGGATGGATGCACTGACTGCGTTCACTCGGCCGGCCGTGTGACGTGGCTTCGCCTGCACCACGTCGATCGGCTCACTCCCCGTCACGGTCACCGCGGCTCGTGACTGGGATCTATGTCGACGTTGCCTCCACGCGGTAGTACGCGTCCCAAACGGTCCGCAGCGAGATCGTCACCGCACCGGGGTCGCTGCAGAGGTGTGACGCCGTGTGATCCGGCGACGGCACCCCCGGCTCCGGCCTCGTCAGCGGCGCAAAGCTGTCCCGAAGTCCCACGCGAAGAAGAGGCCGAGTGTGAGGCGACCGTCAACATCGAGGTCCGAGAACTGGCGCATTGCGAACGGGATCCCCGCCGCATCGGTCATCACAGGCCAAGCGAGCGATTCCACACTCGTCAGGGCGTCGCTGAGCTGCCCATAGGCGAGCACCCCAAGGGCAACATCCACGGCCGCACCATCCCACGCCCCTCGGCGGCTCGGAAACTTAAGACGGTCCGCCATGGCGGGCGTCGGTCCACTCTCTGCGCTTAGCGACGCGATGCCGAGGGCGCCCAGCAGCTTCGCAGGTCGATCGATGAGGCCCGACAAGCTTAGAATCCCAGATTCTACGCGTTTGTCCGCTCCGCAACATCGCTGTGTCCACTAGCCTTTGTGATGTGTTGTTGCGACCAGAGAGGGCACCATGGGGCCGAAAATTTCGTGGAGGACGCTAGCGACGACGTCAGCATGCGTCAACTTGGCACTGCTGGTGGCGCTCGCAGTCACGGTGGCTTCGGGGCATGCGGACTTCCTGTCAACACTGGCACTGGCGCTCGCCGTCATTGCATTCGTAGTGCAGATCATTGTCTTTATCGCCCAAACCAGCTTCTCCGCCGGGCAACTTCTCAGGGCCGAGGAAGTGCACGGCAGCACTATGCGCGCTCTTGCTGCGATCGAAGAAAAGACTGAAGGCACGCGGCAAACCATCAATACCATGAACGACCACATGCTTGCCGCCTTTGTGGAAAAGTCAACTCCTCCAAGCCCAACACACTCCAAACATTCTGTGAACACCGATGTCGGTCGTCGCGTAGCCGATCTGATCGCAGGAACACCTGCGGTAGAGCCTCGCACTGCGGCGACCGCCAGGACTCGCACTTCGGGGACCACCAAGAAGAGGACGGCGAGCGCTGGACTACCGCTGCCCGATGGGGAGCGAATGAGAAACGCGTCGGAGGCTTTGGCGTCCCTCTCCGGACAGGAGGTCACCGACCTCGAATGGCTAGCGGAGGACTACTTGCGATTCGGGCACCACCCTCCCGACGCAAGGGTTGGCCACGGCGTCTCCGAGGGTACCGTCGCAAGGGGGCTCTACGAGAAGGGCCTTGCCAAGAAGGTGCGCGCAACTTGGGGTTCAAACCCGATTGTTTGGGTCCTCACGGACTTGGGCAGGGACGCCGGAGCGATCCTTGTCGCGCCCATTGTTCCCAATGATCTGCCAGAAGGCGCACGCGCGGCACGAAAGGCCTTGGCGGACGAAAAGGAGGCGCTCGAAGAGATTTTGGAGAGTGCACGAGAAACAGACGCTGATATCCCAATTGAGGAGTGACGCGGCGCATCGCGACAAAAGGACCCGAGACGTATTGAGCGTACGGGCCCAACTCGTTAGTTCCGCCCTGCACTTTCTCGTCTGCGGCAACACTCTGTCAGTCACCGGCTCGGGGTTGGCAGCGCGACTGCGAGCGCTGGCCGATCGCGGTTCCTTGTCTTCCGCCAGAGATTTCGCGGTGCGCTTCGTAGCGGCGACCATAGTCGGGGGCGCCGCCGAGCGAGTGGGAGCGCGTAGGGCCTCGATCGCCACGCAACTCGTGCATTCAGCCGCCCAGCGGGTCAGCACCGCGATCCTCCGGGTCTCGTCGGCACGAACGCGCTGTTATATGTTCCGCTCCAACATTGTGCCGCCGACAGGCCGCGAACACTTCGCCACAGTAACGGCTCGCGGCCGCCGTGATGGGCGGCGGGTGCGGGCCTGAGGACGCTTAGGCTTCCGCGACCAGCCCGAGCACCGCCTCCCCGTAGCGCTCGAGCTTCGCCGCCCCGACTCCGGAGATCCCACTGAGCTCGGAGCGGTTCTCCGGGCGAGACTGGGCGATCGCGGCGAGCGTCGCGTCGGGGAAGACGACGTAGGCGGGCACGCCCTGCTCCTTGGCCGTTGTTGCCCGCCAGGTACGCAGCTGCTGGAACAACGCCTGCTGCGGCTCGTCGAGGTCCAGCGGCGCCTTCGCGGCGCCGGAGCGGGACTTCCGCGCCGTCCGCACGCGTTCCGGCTCCCGGCGCAGGCGCACCTCGCGCTCCCCGCGCAGCACCTCCCCCGCCGTCTCGGTGAGGGCCAGCACCCCGTACTCCCCCTGCACCTGCAGGAGCCCCTGAGCCAGCAGCTGGCGCACCACGCCGCGCCACTCGGCGTCGCCCAGCTCGGTGCCGATGCCGAAGGTCGAGAGCTCGGTGTGGCGCATCTTGACCACCCGCTCGTTCTCCCGGCCCAGCAGGATGTCCACGAGGTGCCCGGCGCCGAACTGCTGCCCGCGCTCGCGCTGCAGCCGCACGATCGTCGACATGAGCTTCTGCGCCGGCACGGTGCCGTCGAAGTCCTCCGGCGGGTTGAGGCAGGTGTCGCAGTTCCCGCAGGGCTCGCTGTCCTGACCGAAGTACCGCAGCAGCTGCTGGCGCCGGCACTGGACCGTCTCGCACAGCGCGAGCATCGCGTCCAGGTGCAGGGTCTGCGCGCGCTTGCGCTGCGCGTCCCCCTCGCCGTCGGCGATCATCCGCCGCTGCTGGACCACGTCCTGCAGCCCGTAGGCGAGCCACGCCGTCGACGGCAGCCCGTCACGTCCCGCACGGCCGGTCTCCTGGTAGTACCCCTCGATGCTCTTGGGCAGGTCCAGGTGCGCGACGAACCGCACGTCCGGCTTGTCGATGCCCATCCCGAACGCGATCGTCGCGACCATGACGACGCCGTCCTCCCGCAGGAACCGCGCCTGGTTGCGCCCGCGCAGCTCCGCGGGCAGGCCCGCGTGGTACGGCAGTGCCGTGACGCCCTGGGTGGCCAGCCACTCCGCCGTCTTCTCCACCGACGCCCGCGAGAGGCAGTAGACGATCCCCGCGTCGCCGTCGTGCTCGTCCTTGATGAGCCGCAGCAGCTGCTTGCGCGCCTCCTGCTTGGGCGCGATGCGGTACTGGATGTTGGGCCGGTCGAAGCTCGAGACGAAGACGCGTGCGCCGTCGAGCCGGAGGTTGCGCACGATCTCCTCGCGCGTCTCCGCCGTCGCCGTCGCCGTGAGCGCGATCCGCGGCACGTCGGGCCAACGCTCGTGGAGGATCGTCAGGCCGAGGTAGTCGGGCCGGAAGTCGTGGCCCCACTGCGCCACGCAGTGCGCCTCGTCGATCGCGAAGAGCGCGATGCGCGCGCGGTCGAGGAGGTCGGCGGCCACCGGCAGGCGCTCGGGGGCGAGGTAGAGGAGGTCGAGCTCCCCGCCGAGCAGCCGGCGCTCGACGTCGCGGCGCTCGTCGATGCTCTGCGTCGAGTTGAGGAACGCGGCCCGCACCCCGAGCTGCTCGAGCGCGTCGACCTGGTCGTGCATGAGCGCGATGAGCGGGCTGATGACCACGCCCGTCCCCTCCCGCACCAGCGCCGGGATCTGGTAGCACAGGCTCTTCCCGCCGCCGGTGGGCATGAGGACGAGCGCGTCGTCCCCGCGCGTCACCGTCTCGATGATCTCGGCCTGCTCACCGCGGAAGGCGTCGTAGCCCCACACGCTGGTCAGCGCCTCCAGCGGGGTGGACGACGACGCCGCAGCGGCCCGCGCCGTCGTCAGCGGTGCCGCGGTGGCGGCGTCCGTCGCGAAGGCGGCCGCCATCTCCGGGTCGTGGACGTCCCACTCGCTCATGGGGTCCGGCGGCGGCTCGTCCCAGTCGGGCTCCGGCCCGGTCCACATGTCACCCACCCCGCCAGGGTAGGTGGTCCGAGCGGGCGGCCGGGGCGGGGTGTGGGCGGAAGGGCTCAGCGGCTGGAGACGGTCGTGCGCGCCGAGCGGTGGTCCACCACCGCGCCGGCGAACACGGCGACCGCCGCGAAGCCGGACCAGTACGCGAGCTGCTCGGCCCGCTCGGGCGAGAACGCACAGGTCACGAGGGTCCCCACCGCGAGCAGCGGCACCAGCGCGGCCCACACCCGGTAGAAGGGGTTGGTGGTGAAGCGGGGGTGGTGGTAGCTCTCCGGGCTGAGGACGGCGTGGATCGCGACCGCCCCGAGGGCCAGGACGATGAGGACCGTGCCGATGGTGAAGGTGCCCTCGTCGAAGGTGGTGACCGCGCCGACGACCCCCATGACCGTAGCCAGCACGGCCGACGTGCCGAGCGCGATGCGATTCACCGATCCTCACCCCTTCCCCCGTCGCCGCCCCCGGCCGCAGGGTCCCCGCGGCGGGCGGCAACTCTGCTGACCCAAGCGGACCGTACGCCGCACACCCCGCGCAAGCTGGCGCGGAGAAACCGGTCGGGGGGCGGAGCCGCCTCTCCGTCCTCCGTCGTCCGCGAGGAGCAGACGTCCACCTTCCGCACGGTTTCGCGGCAGTGGGAAGGCCCGGGACGACGGCGTGACGTTGCGTCGCCCTTCTCGTTCACCGGGCCCCGTGGGAAGGGGCGCGGGACGATCGAGAAGGGCGACGCAAACGTGCGGCTGAGGCCGCGCCGGTCAGGACTGGCTGAGGATCTCCTGGACCTCCTCCGGCGTCCTGGCCCCACGCAGGCGGGCCACCTGGGGCTCGTCGAGGAAGACCTCGGCCACCCGGGAGAGCACCTGGAGGTGGTCGTCGCCCGCACCGGCGACGCCGATGACGAACTCCGTGTCCTTGCCGTCCCAGTCCAGCCCCCGCGGGTAGCGGACAAAGGAGATCGCCGTGCGGGCGATGAGCCCCTTGGCCTCGTTCGTGCCGTGCGGGATCGCCAGGCCGCTGCCCATGTGGGTGGAGACCGACTCCTCCCGCTCGTGCATCGCCTCGACGTAGGCCGCCGGCACCGCGCCGCTCGCCACGAGCAGCCCGCCCGCCTCGGAGATGGCCTCCGCCTTGGAGGACGCCCTCCCCTCGAGGACGACGGCCTCCACCGCGAGCAGCCCACCGCCCGGGGCACCGCCACCCGCGACCGACGACGGCACGTTACCTGCCGCTGGCAGGTGCCCCGACGGCGGCTGCGCGGTGGCCGGCACGGTCGGGCTCGGCGCCGGCTCGGTGGGCTGCGCACCCGCGGAGCGGCTCTCCCCCACCAGCGCGACGACCTCGTCGTAGCGCGGGCTGGCCATGAAGTCCTCGACCGACACGTGGAGCGCCGAGGGCGTGCGCTGGCGGGCCCGGTCGGTGAGGTCGCGGTGCGTGACGACGAGGTCGGCGTCGTCGTCACGGAGGCTCGAGATCGCCTTGTTGACCACCGTGACGTCCCCGTAGCCGGCGTCGCGGATCTTGCGGCGCAGCACCGAGGCGCCCATCGCCGAGGAACCCATCCCGGCGTCGCAGGCGAAGACGATCGAGCCGATCGGCCGCGTGGCCGTCGCGACGCCGCCGCGGCCGCCGCCCGTGAGCGCACCCGCCACGCTCGAGCTCTTGCCCTTCATCTCCTCCATGCGCCCCGTCGCACCGGTGAGGTCGCCGTCGTCGTCCTTGCCCGTCCGCAGCAGCACCGCGGCGATGAGGAAGGTGACGACGGCGGAGAGCACCACGGAGAGGATGACCCCGATGAGGCTCCCCACCGGGGACTGGATGAGCACGGCGATGATCGAGCCCGGTGCCGCGGGCGCCCGCAGCCCCGAGCCGAAAACGAGGTTGGTCGCCACGCCCGTCATGCCGCCGGCGATGACGGCGAGGATGAGGCGCGGCTTCATGAGCACGTAGGGGAAGTAGATCTCGTGGATGCCGCCGACGAAGTGGATGAGCGCGGCACCCGGCGCGGACGCCTTGGCCAGGCCCGTGCCGAAGACGGCGAAGGCGAGCAGCAGGCCCAGGCCCGGGCCGGGGTTGGCCTCGATGAGGAAGAGGATCGACTGCCCCTCCGCGTCGGCCTGCGTGGTGCCCAGCGGCGTGAAGATGCCGTGGTTGATCGCGTTGTTGAGGAAGAGGATCTTGGCCGGCTCGACGAGGATCGAGGTGAGCGGCAGCAGGCTGTTGTCGACGAGGAACCGCACGACGTTGCCCGCCGCGTTGGAGAAGGCCTCGACGAAGGGCCCGGCAGCCACGAAGCCGACGATCGCGAGGATCATGCCCCAGATGCCGGCGGAGAAGTTGTTGACGAGCATCTCGAAGCCCGGGCGGATCCTGTCCGCCCACAGGGCGTCGAGCTTCTTCATCGACCAGCCGCCGAGGGGCCCCATGACCATAGCGCCGAGGAACATCGGCACGCCCGCGCCGGTGATCGCACCCATGGTGGCGATCGCGCCGACGACGCCGCCGCGGATGTTGTCGTCGTAGAGCATCCGGCCACCGGTGTAGCCGATGAGCAGCGGCAGGAGGTAGGTGATCATCGGGCCGACGATCCCGCCGTTGCCGCCCTCCTCCGCGGAGCCGGCGCCCCAGCCGCCGAGGTGCTCGACCAGGCCGTAGCCGCCGGTGTAGCCGAAGACGTTCTCACCGATGAGCGTGATCCAGCCGACCTCGATGAACAGCGCGGTGATGAGCCCCCAGGCGATGAAGGCGGCGATGTTCGGCAGCACCATGTTGGACAGGGCGGTGCCGAGCTTCTGGACGGCGACCCGCAGGCCGCCTCGCTCCCGTCCCGCGCTGCCGCGGTCCGGTCGCACGTCAGTGGGTGCGGACATGTGTGCTCCTCCTCGAGAACGGTGATGCACCTCACGCATCGAGGACCAGTAAACACCCGTCCGGGCAGAAAGCCAAGCACTTCAACCTGTTCCCACATCCGAGTGTGTGGCTATGATGAGTGCACGGCGTCACACGGCGCCGGCTCGACCGATTGGGAGGACCGATGAAGGCCCTGCGTTTCTACGCCCCCGAGGACGTCCGTCTCGAGGACTACCCCGAGCCGGAGTGCGGCCCGGACGAGGTGAAGATCCGCGTCCGCAACTGCTCCACGTGCGGCACCGACGTCAAGATCTTCCACAACGGCCACCAGAACCTCAGCCCGCCGCGGACCATCGGCCACGAGATCGCCGGGGAGGTCGTCGAGGTGGGCGCGGACGTCGCGGGCCTCTACGGCACCGACTGGCAGGTCGGGGACCGGGTCCAGGTCATCGCCGCCGTGCCCTGCGGGGAGTGCCACGAGTGCCGCAAGGGCTGGATGGCCGTGTGCCAGAACCAGACCTCGATGGGCTACCAGTACGAGGGCGGCTTCGCCGAGTACATGGTCGTCCCGCGCCAGGTCCTCAAGGTCGACGGCCTCAACCGCATTCCGGACAACGTCGGCTTCGACGAGGCCTCCGCCGCGGAGCCCCTCGCCTGCGCGATCAACGCCCAGGAGCTGCTCGGGATCGAGGAGGGTGACGTCGTCGTCGTCTTCGGTGCCGGCCCCATCGGCTGCATGCACATCCGCGTCGCCCGCGGTGCCCACGGCGCCGGGCAGGTCTACCTCGTCGACGTCAACGCCGACCGCCTCGCCATGTCCGCCGCGGTCGCGAGGCCGGACGAGACGATCGACGGCTCCCAGGTGGACGTCGTCGAGCGCGTCATGGAGCTCACCGGCGGACGCGGCGCCGACGTCGTCATCACGGCGACGGCGGCGAAGGTCGCCCAGGAGCAGGCCGTGGCGATGGCCGCCCGCAACGGGCGCATCTCCTTCTTCGGCGGCCTGCCGAAGAACGACCCCGTCATCGCGCTGGACTCCAACGTCGTCCACTACCGCCAGCTCCACATCCACGGCGCCAACGGCTCGGCCCCCGAGCACAACCGCCGCGCCCTGGAGTACATCTCCACCGGGCAGGTGCCGGTCAAGGACCTCATCACCCACCACATCCCGCTCGAGGACGTGATGTCGGCCCTTGACCTCGTCCGCAGCGGCACCGCGATCAAGGTGACCGTCGAGCCCTGAGCCGCCGTAGCATCGAGCCGCCCACCAGCCGGCCGAGGAGGAACGTGTACGCGGAGGAGCGCCAGCAGGCGATCGCCCAGCTCGTCGTCACGCGCGGGCGGGTTTCGGTCACCGAGCTCGCCGAGGAGTTCGCGGTGACCACCGAGACGGTGCGCCGCGACCTCGGCGCGCTCGAGCGGCTGCGGCTGCTGCGGCGCGTCCACGGCGGGGCGGTCCCGGCCGCCTCCCTCTCGGCGATGGAGAGCCGCCTCGACGAGCGTGACGTCACCCACGCGCGGGAGAAGGAGCGCATCGCCGCCGCCGCGGTCCGCTTCCTCCCCGACGACGGCGGCACGGTCGCCGTCGACGCGGGCAGCACCACCGCTCGGCTCGCCGCGTTCTTCCCGCCCGACCGGCGGCTCACCGCCTTCACCCACGGCGTCCCGATCGCCGCGACGCTCGCCCCGCTGCCCGGCGTCGACCTCCATCTCCTGCCCGGGCGGGTGCGCCCGACGACGCAGGCGGCGGTCGGTGCGCTCACCGTTCAGGCACTGGAGCGGCTGCGCGTGGACGTCGTCTTCCTCGGGACGAACGGCGTCACCGAGGAGCACGGGCTGTCGACCCCCGACTCCGAGGAGGCGGAGGTCAAGCGGGCGCTGGTGCAGGCGGCGCGGCGCGTCGTCGTGCTCGCGGACTCGACCAAGCTGGGCCGGGAGGCGACGGTGAGCTTCGCCGCGCTCGACGACGTCGACGTCCTCGTCACCGATGCCGAGCCCACCGCCGTCCCGGCCCGCGCCTTCGCCGCCCGCGGCGTGGAGGTGGTCGTCGCATGATCCTCACCCTCACCGCCAACCCGAGCGTCGACCGGACCGTCACTCTCGCCGGCCCGCTGGAGCGCGGGGCGGTGCTGCGGGCCGTGTCGATGACCTCGCAGGCCGGCGGCAAGGGCGTCAACATCTCCCGGGCCGCCGTCGCCGCCGGCATCCCGACCGTGGCCGTGCTCCCCGCCGACGGCGCGGACCCCTTCGTCACCGAGCTGCGGGCCGCGGGGGTCGACTGCCGTCCCCAGCCGCCCGCCGGGGACGTGCGCGTCAACCTCACCCTCACCGAGCCGGACGGCACGACGACGAAGATCAACAGCGCCGGTGCCGCCGTCGACGGCGCTCACCTCGACCAGCTCGCCGACGCCGTCGTCGCGCTCGCCGCGGAGGCGACGTGGGTCGTGCTCGCCGGCTCGCTGCCGCCCGGGGCACCTGCGTACTGGTACGCGCGGCTCGTCACGTGGCTGCGCGGGACGGCCGCGCGGGTGGCCGTCGACACGAGCGAGGCGGCGCTCCTCGCGCTCACGGCCGCGCTCCCGGGTGCCGCGCCGGACCTCATGAAGCCGAACGGCGAGGAGCTCGCCACGATCGTCGGCGCCGACCCGCTCGCGCTCGAGGGCGACCCGGCCGAGGCGGCGCGTGCTGCGCGGGTGCTCGTCGGCCGCGGGGTGGGGGCCGTGCTCGTCACGCTCGGCGCCGCCGGTGGCGTCCTCGTCACCGCCGACGGCGCGTGGCACGCCCCGGCCCCGCCCACCACCGTGGTCAGCACCGTGGGTGCGGGTGACTCCAGCCTCTTCGGCTACCTCCTCGCCACCGAGCGCGGCGCCGCACCGGACGACGCGCTGCGCTGGGCCGTCGCCTACGGCAGTGCCGCGGCGGGGCTCCCGGGGACGGGGATCCCGCGGCCCGCGGACGTCGGCGCGGGCGCGGTCAGCGCGGTGGCGCTCGTACCGGGCGCCGCGGCCCCCAGCGCCTGAGAGGGCGGGCCACCGGCTACTGGCTACCGGCTACCGGCTACCGGCTACCGGCCAGCGCAACGGCCACCGGCCAGCGCAAACGGCGACCGGCCACCGGCCAGCGGCCAGCGGCCAGCGGCCAGTGGCCGGTGGCCAGGAGACCGTGTGGCATTCGCGCCCTCAGGGAGGCCGAAAGCCACACGATCGCGGAGCGGCCGGCGCAGACCTCAGGACGACTGGCCGCGCAGCTCCGCGGCGATGCGCGCCCGGACCTCCTGGTCGCGCATGCCCGGGCCGACGTCGGCGTCGTCGCTGCCCGACTCGGCCGCACGTGCCGGGTCGATGAGCCGACGCACACCCGCGCGCAGGAGCCGCGCGTCCACCGCGCCGGTTCCACTGAGCAGGAGCAGCCCCGCGCCCTGGTCCAGCGCCGCGCTCAGCGCGCCGAGCTCCTCCACCGACATGGGGTCGTCCTCGACGCGCTGCTGCCGGACCACCTCGGTGTAGGCGTCGAGCAGCCGCTGCATCCGGGCGGCCATCTCCGCGCGGAGCGCCTCGTCGCGGGCTGCCACGGCGATGAACTCGAGGGTGGCGAGCGCGAAGCCGGTCATCGCGGCCGTGAGGTCCTCCTCGCTCACGCCGTCGGGCACCGCCTGCGGGAGGTCCTCGACCCGCTCGAAGGGGTCCCACGCCTCCGCGAGCGCCGCCTCCATGTTGGTGTCCTGCACGGCGAGGAAGAGCGCGGCCTTGTTCTCGAAGTTCGAGTACACCGCCCCCTTGGAGAAGCCGGCCTCCCGCGCGATGACCTCGAGGTTGGCGCGGTGGTAGCCGTCGCGGGAGAAGACCGCGCGCGCCGCGAAGATCAGCGCCTCCCGGGTCTGGCGCTGCCTGTCGCGGCGCGAGAGCGGGTCGGGCAGCTGGGGCATGTCCGCGATCCTACGATGCCGCGGCCATTGACGTACCGGCAGTATCGGAATACCGTCAGTATCTCCATACCGACAGTATCCGAAAGGCTCTCTGATGAGCGAGGACGTGCTCCACGTCGAGGGGCTCACCCGGCGCTTCGGCACCGTCGTGGCCAACGACGACATCTCCCTGCGCGTGCGGCCCGGCGAGGTCGTCGGGCTGCTGGGCCACAACGGGGCGGGCAAGACGACGCTCGTCTCCCAGGTGGTCGGGCTCCTGCGGCCCGACGCCGGGCGCATCACCGTCGGGGACGTCGACGCGGTGACCGACCCGGCCGCCGCCCGCCGGCACACCGCCCTGCAGCCGCAGGCACAGGCGCCGATCGACGGGCTCACGCCGCGCACCGCGATCGAGATCGCCGGCCGTCTGCGCGGCCTGTCCACGCGTGCCGCACGCGCGGCCGCCGAGCACCTCGCGGCCGAGCTCGACATCGGCCCGTGGCTCGACCGCCGTGCGCTGCCCGACGGCCGCGGCCTGTCCGGCGGGATCCGGCGGCTCACCGCCTTCGCGATGACCGTCGTCGTACCGACACCCCTGCTCGTCCTGGACGAGCCGACCAACGACATCGACGCCTCCCGCCGCCGCCTCCTGTGGGAGGCGGTCCGCCGGCGCGGTGACGAGGGCTGCGGCGTCCTCCTCGTCACCCACAACGTCACCGAGGCCGAGCGGATCGTCGACGAGCTCGTCGTCCTCGACCGCGGGCGCGTCGTCGCCGCGGGCTCCCCCGGCCGGCTGCGCGGCACCCAGGACACCGACCTGCGCCTCGAGCTGCTCCTGCCACCCGGTGGCGCGGCCCCGGACGCCACCGACGCCCCCGTCACCGTCCACCGCACCGTCCACGTGGGCCGGCGCGTGCTCCTCACCGTCCCGGCCGCCCAGGCCGCGACCGCCGTCGCCTGGGCCACCACCCTGCGCGAGCGGTCCCGCATCGAGGGCTACGCCCTCGCCCCCGCCACCCTCGAGGACGCCTACCTCGCCCTCACCGCGGCCGACGCCGCCCCGTCCGGACAGGAGCCGGCCCATGTCTGAGACCCTCACCCGCCCCGCGCCCGTCCAGGTAAGCCTGTGGACGACGTACACGACACTGCTCCGCTGGCAGGTGGCGCAGATCGGGCCGCTGCTGCCGCTCGTCGTCGTCATCCAGGCGCTTCTCGCCGCCGGCATCATCATCGGCTTCGGGTTCCTCATCCCCGACATCGACCCGGGGACGGCGCTGTTCCTGTCCACCGGCGCACCGACCGTGCTGCTCCTGACGATCGGCTTCGTCATCGTGCCGCAGGGGGTGGCGCGCGCCCGCACCGACGGCACCTTCGCCTACATGCGCTCCCTCCCGCTAGCCCGGCCGCTGCTCCTCGCCGCGGACCTCACCGTGTGGCTGCTCATCGCGCTGCCGAGCGTCGCCGTCGGCGTCCTCGTCGCCCAGCTGCGCTACGACCTCGAGCTCTCCTTCGACTGGCCCGTCCTCGTGGCCGCCGCGCTGCTCGTCACCCTCATGGCGACGGCGGTGGGCTACGCGATCGCCGTCAGCCTCCAGCCGATGCTCGCCCAGCTCGTCACCCAGGTGCTCGTCTTCTTCGTCCTCCTCTTCTCGCCCATCACCTTCCCGGCGAGCCAGCTGCCGGCGTGGTTCCAGACGGTGCACGACGTGCTGCCCGCCCGTCCCGGCGCGGACCTGCTCCGCGCAGGGCTGGCCTCGGACGTCTTCGCCGCGAGCGGGCGCGACCTGCTCGTGCTCGTCGTGTGGTGCGTGCTCGGCGTCGCGGTCACGCTGCGGGCACTGGTGCGCCGGGAGTAGGTCAGCGGACGGCCGCGGCCACGGCCTCCTCGGCGGTGGTGTGCCGGAAGGTGAAGCCGTCGGCCTGCAGCCGGACCGGGAGGATGCGCTGGTCCGGCAGCAGCATCTCGTCGGCGGGCTCCCCGAGGACGAGCCGCAGCAGCCAGGCCGGCAGCCGGAAGAGGTGGGGGCGGTGCATCTCCCTGGCCAGTGCCCGGGTGATGTCCGCGGAGGTCGCGGCCGTCGGTCCGGTGAGGTTCACCGGGCCGGACAGCTCGGAGCGGGCGAGCAGGTGGACGATCGCGCGGGCCTCGTCGGCGAGGGAGATCCAGGGCCACTGCTGACGGCCGGTGCCGATCGCCGCGCCCGCACCCAGGCGGGTGGCGAGCTGGAGGGGCGCGAGGGCACCGCCGTCGGCCATGACGAGACCGGTACGGATGTGCACGACGCGCGTGACGTCGTCGGCGCGGGCCGTGGCCGCCTCCCAGCGCAGGACGACGCCGGCGAGGAACCCGTCCCCCGGCCCGGACTCCTCGGTGAGGACGGTGCCCGGGCGGTCGCCGTAGAAGCCGGTGGCGGAGCCGCTCACCCACACCCGTGGCGGGTTCTCGGCCGCGGCGATGGCGCGGGCGACGGTGCGGGTCGCGGTGACCCGGCTCTCGTAGATCTCGCGGCGGTAGGAGCGCGTCCACGGCAGCCGGCCCAGCGGCGCCCCGGAGAGCGTGACGACGCCGTCGGCCCACTCGACCGCCTCGGCCGGCAGGCGCCCCTCCTCGGGGTGCCACTCGTACTCGCTCACCCCGCCCGGCTCGCGGCGCACGAGCGTGCGTACCTCGTGCCCGTCGGCGCGCAGCTCCTCCTGCAGTGCCGAGCCGATGAGTCCGGACGCGCCCGCGACGAGTATCCGCATGAGCCGACCGTAACCACGCCGGCCGCCGTCCGCCCGCTGACCGACGCGCACACCGGGCGATCCACATCCGCCCGGTGTGCGCGCGTAGCCTCAGCCCTCAGCCGACTTGAGGAGCTCCTCCGCGTTCTTGCCGACCGCACCGCCCGGGTGGCTGTGGAGCACGTTCTCCCAGGTGTACCCACCCTCGTTCATGAGGAGGATGGCCAGCGCGTCGCCCCACGCCGCGGTCGCGAGCGTCGAGCCCATGGCAATGATGCCGCCGGGGTCGGCCGAGTCGCTGTCGATGACGACGACGACGTCCGCCGCCTGCGCCAGGCTCGACTCCGGGGCCGCCGTGAGCACCACGCCCTTGGCGCCGCGGTCCTTGGTCCGCTGGATGAACTGGGCGAGCTCGGTGGACTCTCCACCCTTGGAGATGGCAACGACGACGTCCCCGGCCGTGGCGACCCCAAGACTCCCGTGCAGGCCGTCGCCAGGGTTCTGGTACAGGGCGGGCGTACCGGTCACCGACAGCAGGTGGGCAAGCCGGCGGGCGATCGTGCCCGACGTGCCGGAGCCGGTGACGATCACCTTGCCGCTGGCCTCGCGGATGAGGTCCGCTACGGCGAGCAGCGACTCGTCGACCTGTGCGGCGACGCGGGCGACAGCGGCACCTTCTTGCTCAATGAACGTGGCCGCTGCCCGCAGCTGCTCGTGACGATCCATCATTCTGTCCTTCTTCGTAGGGGAGGTCGGTGATCGGGGCGGGAGCACTGTCGCGGCGCCCGTCCCGCTTGCCGTTGATCCAGGTCGAGGCGCGTGCACCCTCCATCCGGACGATCCAGACGCCCGCGAGGATGAGGCCCTGGGCGATCTGGTAGACGTAGCTGCTCAGGCCCTGCATGTTGAAACCGCTGGAGATCATCTGGAGGATCACCGCTGCCAGGGCGGTGCCCCAGATCGCCACTCGTCCGCCGAAGGGGTTGGCACCACCGAGCACGGCGATGGTGATCGCCAGGAGCAGGTACGAGCTGCCGTACCCTGCGGAGGCGCTGACGGTCCGCATCACCATGACGAGGCCCGCGGCGGCCGAGATGGTCCCGGCGAGGATGTAGGTCTGGAAGAGCACCTTGCGGCGGGCGATGCCGGTGTAGTCGGCAGCGGTCGCGCTGGCCCCGAGCATGGTGGCGCGCAGCCCGTACCCGGTGCGCGTCATGATGAGGGCGACGACGACGACCACGGCGACAAACAGCCAGAAGATCAGCGGCACCGACGCGACCGTCGTCGAGCCGACCTCCGTCAGCTCGGGGGTGAGCCCGTAGATGGGCTCGCCACGGGTGAAGGCGATGGCCGCCCCGGCGAAGATCATCTGCGTTGCCAACGTCGCCAGGATCGGCGCGACCCCCACAACGGCGACGACGAAGGCGTTGACGGCCCCGCACACCATGCCGACGAGGAGCGCGAGGACGACGGCGAGCACGGTGAGGGTAGGCGTCGCCATGCCCGCCTCCATGCCCTGGACGCTGACGTACGCGGCGGTGAGCGCCGAGAGGTTGGCGACCGAGACGATCGACAGGTCGATGCCCGCGGTCGTCATGGCGATGGAGATGGCCAGGGCCATGAGGCCGATCTCTGGGATCGACAGGGTGATCGACTCGATGTTGAGCGGGCTCGTGTACACCGAGGGGTTGATCGCCGAGAAGAGGACGGCGACGCCGACGGCGAGCGCGAGCAGGCCGAGCGTGTGGGCGTTGCCCCGGGCACGACGGGCCCACGGGGACGTAGTTGTGGCGGCCATCGGTCAGCCTTCCTCGAGAATGCGGGCACGGTGCTGGCCACGTGCGCTGCTCCGGGCCTGGATCGCCACGCCGACGAGGATGACCAGGCCGACGATGAGCATGTGCCAGTAGCTGGAGACCCCGAGTCGCACGAGTGAGTTCTGCACGAGCGAGACGAGGAGGACACCCAGCACGGTGCCCTGGACGGAGCCGCGGCCTCCCGTGTCGAGCGCGCCGCCGATGACGACGGCGGCGATGACGTTCATCTCCATGCCGACGAGCTCGAAGGGCGAGGCGTGGCGGGAGAGCACGACGTGGACCATCCCGGCAAAGCCGGCGAGGAGCCCTGCGAAGAGGTAGATGCGGGTCTGCACCATCGGCACGCGCAGCCCGACCCGTCGCGCGGACTCCTTGTCACCGCCGACGGCGTAGACCGAGCGGCCGAAGGACGTGCGCTTGAGGACGAATGCCAGGGCGACGCACAGCAGGACGACCGGGACGACGAGGACGTTGACCGCGCTACCGCCGAGGTGGAAGATCGTCGCCGACCCGACGCCGTCAAGCTGCGCCGGGAGCGTGGCGAGGTAGGTCGAGCCCACGAAGGCGAGCAGCACGCCGCGGATGATCACCTGGGTGCCGAGTGAGGCCACGAGGGTCTCCATCCGGTACCGGGCCACGAGGACCGCGTTGAGGCTCCCGAGGGCACAGCCGATGACCGCGGCGACGAGGAAGGGCCACACCCGCCCGTCGACCCCCAGCTTCGTCATGATCATCACCGTGCTGTACCCGCTGAAGATCGCGATGGCGGTGAAGGAGACGTCCATACCGCCGGAGATGATGATGAGGAGCAGGCCGAGGGACAGGGCCAGCGTGACGATGCCCGAGCGGAGGATGTCCCCCGCGAAGGTCCAGGTCAGGGTCGCGGGCTCGAGGAGCAGGATGACGGCGAGGAGCAGGACGATGACGCCCAGCAGGATGCCCTCGTTGTGCGGGCCGCGAAGCCGTCTGGCCCAGGTGCGCGACCGGCTCGGAGCCGGCCGCGTCGTCGTCGTGGTCATTTCTCCAGCCTTTCCCGCACGGCGGACACCGTGACGCCGTCACCCGCGACCTCCCCGTCCATCCGCCCGCGACGGATGAACAGGACGCGGTGACAGACGCTCACGAGCTCGGGGACGTCGTCGGAGATGAGGAGGACTCCCATCCCGGCCTCCGCCTGGCGGCGGAGGATCTGCATGATCGCGGCCTTGGAGCCGGCGTCCACACCGACAGTCGGGCCGTTGAGGATGAGCACCTGCGGGTTCGTTGCCAGCCACTTGCCGAGGACCACGCGCTGCTGGTTGCCGCCCGAGAGCGTGCTCACCGCGTCGTCGGCGCTGCCGACCTTGATGGACAGGTTGTCGATGGCGGAGGTGACCTGCTCGTCGATGCGGCGGCCGTCGAGGACACCGCCGGTGCGCGTCACGTCACCGAGGGAGGCGGCGACGAGGTTGGTAGCGATCGACTGCTCGAGGAACACCCCCTGGGTGAGACGGTCGCCGGGCACGTAGGCGATGCCGGCGGCCAATGCGTCCTTGACCCCGTGGATCTCCACGGCACGGCCGTCCACACGCACGGTCCCGCCGGTGATGGGCAGCTTGCCGAAGACGGCCTCGGCGACCTCCGCGCGGCCGGAGCCGAGCAGACCGGCGAGACCGACGATCTCGCCCTTGCCGATCGAGAAGGACACGTCCTCGAAGAGGTCGGTGGAGGACAGCCGCTCGACCTCCATGGCGGGCTCGGGCTCGGCGGGGAGCGCGGACAGGACGCGGTCCTCGGACGCCGCGTAGCCGAGCAGAGCCTCGACGAGGCTCTCGTGGGTGAAGCCCGAGGAGACGTCGTCGGCGACGACCTCGCCGTTGCGGATGACGGTGATGCGGTCGGAGATGCCGAAGACCTCCTCCGTCTTGTGGGAGACGAAGACGATGGCCACACCCTGCGCCTTGAGCTGGTTGACGACGCCGAAGAGCGTGTCGACCTCGCGCCAGGTGAGCGCCGTCGTGGGCTCGTCCATGAACAGGACCTTGACGTCGAGCGCGAGGGCCCGGCAGATCGCGACGAGCTGACGGTCGGAGATCGGCAGCTCGCCGACCTCCGCGTCGAGATCGAGGTGCAGCCCCAGCCGGTCGACCACCGCCTGCGCGACCCGCCGGGCCTCGCGGTCGGAGACGAGCCGCCGGCCGCGGGCAATACGCGCCGACATCGCGATGTTCTCCGCCACCGTGAGGTTCGGGAACAGCGACATGTCCTGGAAGATCACCTGGATGCCGCGGTCGACGGCTTCGGAGACGCTCAGCCGACCGACGGTCTCGCCGCCGATCTCGATCTCGCCGCCGTCCGCGGTCTCGACGCCCGAGATGATCTTGATGAGCGTCGACTTGCCCGAGCCGTTGGCGCCGGCGAGGCACAGCACCTCACCGGCCCGGACCTCGACATCGACGCCCTTGAGCGCGTGCACACCGCCGTAGGACTTACGCACCCCGCGAGCCCGCAGGGCCAGAGGTTGTTCGTTCATCACCGTTCCTTCCTGTCCTGTGGCCCCGCCGCCGCCCGCAGGCGGCGACGGGGGCAGCGTCAGAACGGGTAGTCCGCCTTGTTGTCGTTCGTGATGTCGATCCAGGCATCGCCGAAGAAGCTGTTGGGGACCTCGGGGTCCTGGCGCAGCGACTCGTAGCCGGGGACGCCGAGGTCGGTGCCCTCGGTGAGCTCCTCACCGTCGAGGATGATCTCCGCGGCGGCGAGCATCGCCTGCCCGGCCAGCGCCGGGTCCCAGCCGGTGATGACGTCGACGGAGCCGCTCTCGAGCTGGTTGCCGACGATCGCGGGCGTCGAGGTGCCGACGACGCAGGTGTCGGCCTCCCGGCCGGCCTCCTCGATCGCCCGGCCGATGCCGGCGACGTCGGTGGACGCGGCGCCGATGAACCCGCGGATGTCGGGGTACGTCGCCAGCAGCTCCTTGGTGCGCTGGTAGGCGACCTCCTGGTCCTCCTCGGAGGAGATGGCGTCGGTGACCCGGGTGATGCCCGGGTACTCCGCCTCGGCCTGCGCGAGTGCGCCGTCGGCCCACACGTTGTGGCTGGCCACGGTGAGCGAGCCGACGAAGTGCGCGTAGGAGCCCTCCCCGTCCATGCACTCGGCGAGCAGGTCCATCTGGTGTGCGCCGTAGTCGGCGTTGACGAACGCCTCGATGTTCGCCTCGGCGTTCTGGATGCCCGGCGCCTCGTGCGTGACGACGACGATGCCGGCGTCCTGGGCGCGGCCCAGCACCGACTCGAGGGACTCCGGGGAGTTCGGCACGACCGTCAGCGCGGCCGGCTGCTGCGGGATGAGGTCGTTGAGCGCCGCGATCTGCTTCTCCTCGCTCGAGTCGTCACCGGCCGTCTGCGTGACGGTGATGTCGTGCTCGGCGGCGTACTCGTCGTTGCCGACCGCCATGCGGTTGAACCAGTCACCGCCGGCGAGCTTGACGACGTTGACGATGCGGCGCTCGCCGTCGGCCGCGGGGCTGGCGGTGTCGTCGCCGCCGCCCGTGGAGCCGCACGCGGTGAGCACGAGCGCGACCGAGACGGTCATCGCCGCTCCGGCGGCACTCCGTCGTGCGTTCTTCATGGTCCTACCTCCTGTAGTGGGAACTGCTGATGTCTCACCGCGTCGGCGGCGATGTCGCGCAGGGCGTACATGACGTCCTCGGGCCGGCGCCCGAGGTCCGTGGAGAGCCGGTCGTAGATCCGGTAGAGGCGGTCGTAGACCGCGCCGGCCTCTGGGTCCGGCGTGTAGGCCGTCCGGGAGATCCGACCGAATGTCGCGGCCTCGGCGAAGCTGTCGTACCCGCCGGCAGCGGAGCCGGCGGCAAGGCCGGCGTGGAGCGCGGCGCCGAGAGCCGGGGTGTTGGCCGACGCCGACAGGTGGATCTCCCTGCCCGTGACGTCGGCGAGGACCTGCATGAGCAGCGGGCTCTTCCCGGGGAGACCGCCGCAGGCCACGATCCGGTCGACTGCGACGCCCGAGCTCTCGAAGGCCTCGAGGATGGTGCGCTGCCCGAAGGCGGCTGCTTCGACGAGTGCCCGGTAGACGTGCTCGGGACGGGTGGCAAGGGTCATGCCGACGAGCACCCCACTGAGATCGGCGTCGACGAGCACCGAGCGGTTGCCGTTGAACCAGTCGAGGGCGACGAGCCCGCTCTCACCGGGCCGCAGGGCAGCGGCTAGATCCGCGATGTAGTCGAAACCGCTGACTCCGCCAGCCTCGGCGGCCTCGGCGTACTGCTGCGGCAGGAAGTTGCGGACGTACCAGCCGAAGGTGTCCCCGACACCGGGCTGGCCCGCCTCGTAGGCCCAGTAGCCAGGGATGATGCCGTCCTTGACGACCCCGGACATGCCCTCGACGTGGTGCTTGTCGTCCGACAGCACGAGGTTGCACACCGAGGTGCCCATGACGAGGACCATGTCGCCGGGGCCGGCGACGCCGCACGCGAGCATCGCGACGTGCGCGTCCATGTTGCCGCTGGCGACGGCGGTCCCGGGTCGCAGCCCCAGGCGCCGCCCCCACTCCTCGGTGAGCCCGCCCGCGCGCGCGCCGGGACCGACGAGGTCGTGACCGAGCTTGCCGAGGACGGCGCCGAAGCCGGGTGAGAGCTCCTCGAGGAACTCCTCGCTCGGGTAGCCCGCGTCCTCGGCCCGGTAGTTGGCCTTGTAGCCGGCGACGTGCGCACCCCGCACCTCGTGCCCGACGAGCTGGGAGACGAGCCAGTCCTCGAGCTCGATGAGCCGCTCGGCCGCCGCGAAGACGTCGGGCGCGGCCTCGAAGATCTCCAGCGCCTTGGGGACGAGCCACTCGGCGGAGACCTTGCCGCCGTAGCTGTCGAGGAAGAGGCCGCCGTGGCTGCGCGCGAGCGCGTTGACCCGGTCAGCGTGCCGCTGCGCGGCGTGGTGCTTCCACAGCTTGGCGTAGGCGTGCGGCTCGGCGCGCCACTGCGGCGTCGTGGCGAGCGGGACGCCGTCGACCGTCGTCGGGATGACGGTGCACGCGGTCGTGTCGATCCCGATGCCGACGACCTCGTCGGCCGTGACGCCGCTGGCCGCCAGGGCGCCGCGGACGACAGTCGTCAGTCCCTCGACGTAGTCGGCAGGGTCCTGCAGAGCCCAGCTCGGCGGCAGCGTCTGCCCCGTAGCGGGGAGCACCTCGTCGATGACACCCGAGCGGTAGGCGTGCACCGCCTCACCGAGCTCCGACCCGCTGGCGAGGTCCACGACGACGGCGCGGCACGACTCGGTGCCGTAGTCGATGCCGATGGCCGCGCTGCGTGTCATTGCCTCTCCTCACTGAGCCTTCCGGACCCTTCCGCGGCTGCCCGCCGGGTTCGACCATTGAGGCATCGACGCGGGCCGTCACCCAAAGCTAGGGTGCTCATATGAGCACACATCGACCGGACGGGTCACCGTTGACCCACGACGAGCTCCTCGTCGACGTCGCGCGCCGGTACTACTTCAACAACGAGAGCAAGGTCGAGATCGCCGCCACGCTGAGGCTGTCCCGCTTCAAGGTGGCGAGGATGCTCGAGGAGGCCGTCCACCGCGGTGCGGTCCGGATCACGCTCCACCGGCCGACATCCCGCGCGAGCGAGCTCTCGGTCCGGCTCAAGCAGCGCTACGGGCTGAACCATGCCGTCGTCGTCCCGGCCGAGCACCGGACCGAGCCGGAGGTGCGACGGCTGCTCGGTGACGCCGGCGCTCGGCTGCTCACCACGCTCCTCGCCGAGGGCGACGTCCTCGGCGTGAGCTGGGGGCGCACCATCAAGGCGCTGGCCGAGGCGACGGTCAGCCTGCCCCGGGTCCCTGTCGTCCAGCTGTCCGGCATCGCTGGGAACCCGGGTGAGAACTCGATGGAGCTCGTGCGGATCTTCTCGAGCATTACCAAGGACGAGGCCTTCCCGCTGTACACCCCGCTCCTCGTGCCCGATGCGGCCACGGCGCGGAGCCTGCGGCACTCCCCCGGCGTCGCCGAGGCCTTCGACCGGTTCCGCTCGGTGTCCGTCGCCGTCGTCGCGGTGGGCAGCTGGAACCCCCCGAACTCCCAGCTTCGCACCTTCTTCTCCACCCAGGACCAGGCGGCCCTCACCGCCAGGGGACTTCAGGCGGAGACCGGCGGGATCCTCCTCGACGCCGAGGGCAGCGAGATCGACAGCCCGGTGGTCGAACGGATCATGGGCATCAGCAGCGTCGAGCTGCGGGCCGTCCCGACGGTGGTCGCCGTGGCCGGGCACGTGACCAAGGCCAAGGCCATCCGGAGCGTGTTGCTCGCCGGCATCGCCAATGCGCTCGTCACCGACGATGCCGTCGCCCGGCTCTTGCTCCAGGACGAGCTGCTCGTTTGAGCGGCATGGGTTCATGTGAGACATGCCGCATGAGGCATCGTGGAACACGCCGACCGACCTAGGAGGACCCGTGCCCGCTCCCAAGCTCTTCGTCGACTCCGCCGACCAACGCGCGACGGAGGACCTCTTCGCCACCGGCGCGTTCATGGGTCTGACGACGAACCCCACGATCCTCGAGCGCGGTGGAGCCGTCACAGCGGACCTCCCGCGGATCAACCGGTGGGCGAGAGCCGCCGGAGCCCAGGAGGTGTGCTTCCAGACCTGGGGGGAGACGCGCGAGGAGCTGCTCGCCAATGCCTCGCGCCTGCTCGACGTCGACGCGCGCACCATCGTCAAGGTCCCCTGCACGGTGGCCGGCGTCCCAGCCGCAGCCACGCTCGTCGGCCAGGGCGTCGAGGTCTTGCTCACCGCGGTGTACCGCCCGAGCCAGATGGTCGTGGCATGCAGCATCGGGGCGCGTTACGTGGCGCCCTACGTCGGCCGGATGGCCGACTCCGGCACCGATGCCCTCGCCGACGTCGTCGCGATGCACCAGATCGCGGCCGGTGGCCGCACCGAGGTCCTCGCGGCCAGCCTCCGCACGGCCGACGACGTGGCTCGCCTCGCTGCCGCCGGCACCCCGGCGTTCACCCTCTCCCCGCCCGTCGCCTGGGAGCTGGTCCGCGACGAGCGCTCCGACGCGGCCACAGAGGTCTTCGAGGCGACGATGGCCCGGCTCGGCAGCCTCTGAACGTCCGCCGGCCAGCGCGTCGTCAGTCGACGACGAGCCCGACGCTACCGGCGTCCCCTGACGTCGCACGTGGTGGGACGGACGACGGCGCCCGGGCAGGTCAGGGGGCGGGGACGAGGGCGCCGCGGCCGGCGCGGGTGAGCGTGGCCTGGCCGAGGACGCGCGTCCCGGCGTAGACCACCACCGACTGGCCCGGTGCCATGCCACGCAGCGGGGTGTCGAGGCGCACGAGGAGCGCGTCGTCGTCGCGACGGACCTGCGCGAGCGTCGGGGTGCCGTGGGCGCGGACCTGGACCTGCGCCGTCGTCCACTCCCCGGCGGGGACGTCGTCGGCGAGCCAGACGGTCTGGTCGGCGGCGAGCTCGGTCACCGAGAGGAGCTCGCCCGGGCCGACGACCACCGTGTTCGCGGCCGGGTCGGTGCGCAGCACGTAGCGGGGCTTCCCGTCGGCGGCGGGCCGGCCCAGGGCCAGGCCCTTGCGCTGGCCGACGGTGTAGGCGTAGGCGCCGTCGTGGCGGCCGACCTCGTTGCCCTCGTGGTCGAGGACGGCGCCGGGCTGGGCGCCGAGGCGGTCGCGGAGGAAGCCCTGGGTGTCGCCGTCGGCGACGAAGCAGATGTCGTAGGAGTCCGGCTTGGCCGAGACGGACAGTCCGCGGGCGGCGGCCTCGGCGCGCACCTCGTCCTTGGACGCGACGTCACCGAGCGGGAAGAGCGAGCGTGCCAGGCGCTCGGGGCCCATGACGGCGAGGACGTAGGACTGGTCCTTGGCCATGTCCGCGGCGCGGTGGAGCTCGCGAGCGCCGCCCGGTCCCTCGACGATCCGCGCGTAGTGGCCGGTGGCGACGGCGTCGAAGCCGAGCGCGAGGCCGCGGTCGAGCAGCGCGGAGAACTTGATGTGCTCGTTGCAGCGCACGCAGGGGTTGGGGGTGCGGCCGGCGGCGTACTCGGAGAGGAAGTCGGCGACGACGGTCTCCTCGAACTCCTCCGACAGGTCCCACACGTAGTACGGGATGCCGAGGACGTCGGCGGCGCGGCGGGCGTCGGAGGCGTCCTCGACCGAGCAGCAGCCGCGTGAGCCGGTGCGGTGCTGGGCCCGCGAGCGCGACAGCGCCATGTGGACGCCGACGACGTCATGCCCCGCCTCGACGGCGCGCGCGGCCGCGACGGCGGAGTCGACCCCGCCGGAGAGCGCTGCCAGGACCCGCATGGACGTACCTCTTTCCGTGTGCCTCACGAGCCTACGTCCCCTCCCCGCCCGACGGCCGCCCCTGGCGCCGTCCGTGGTGAAGGCCACCGCAGCCCGGGCGCGGACCTCGCACCAGCGCGGCGTGGGCCGGCCCGTCTCCGACTTTCGTGCCATTGTCGGGACGTGCCCGGCGGCCATAGCGTTCGGGCACTCGGCCCGGCCACTCGGACGCCGCCGTCCGACCGGGCTTCCCAGGGAGATCGCATGAGGGCACGCCTGCTCACCGTCCCCGTCGTAGCCCTCCTGGTCCTGACGCCACTGTCGTGCGCCGGACCGGGACAGGCAGCCGCGGAGGACGCCGCCGTCCCGCTCTCGCAGGGGACGCCGGATGCGTCGCCCGTGACCGACGAGGTCGACGCGAGCCACGTCCTCGCCACGGGCACGCTCAGCGACGCATCGGGCGAGCCGGTCAGCCACGTGCGAGTCACGGCCTACGCCTGGCCGGCGGAGACCCCCGGCGAGGAGAGCACCGAGATCGACCTCACCGAGCTCGGGAGCGCAACGACCGATGCCGCCGGCACCTACCGGATCGCCGCGGACTACAGCATCCTCGATCCCCTCTCGGCGTACGCCGTCCAGTCCGACATCGGGCTCGAGCCCGTCGCGGTCAACGTCGACATCGTCGCGGGCGGGCCGGACGGCGTGGCCACCTGGTCCTTCCCCGTGTGGGTCGCCCCGGACCTCGGCTCGGCCCACGTCACCCGGGAGGACCTGGGACCCGGGGCGAGCCCCACCGTCACCGAGCCGACGTTCCACCTCGAGCTCTATCCGTGAGCTGGCCGGCGGCTCGTGGCTCGGCTCCGGTGCGCCGGCAGGGACGGGCGCCGGCGATCCGTTGCGTCGCACGCAAGGGTGCGTGCCGGTGGAGCACCACACGCCTAGCTTGGACGCCATGACCTCCCACCACGCGACCGGGCACGCGCACCACACCAGTCACGGCCACGGCCCGGCACCGGAGCATGCCACCGGCCTCGCCGAGCTGCTCGACCTCGATGCCGCACTCGGCGCCGGGGTGCTGGCGGCGGCCCTGGACGCTGCCGCTGCGGCACTCGGCACTGCGCCCCGTGACGTCGTCGACCTCGGCGCCGGGACGGGGACCGGGACCCTGGCGATCGCTCGCCGCTTCCCCGGCGCCCGGGTGCACAGCATCGACGCCTCCCCCGCGATGCTCGAGCGGCTCGGCGCCGCGGCGGCCGCGGCCCAGCTCGGCGACCGTGTCGAGGCGCACCTGGCCGACCTCGACGGCGACTGGCCGACCGTCCTTAGCGGCACCGTCGACCTCGCCTGGGCCGCGCTCTCGCTCCACCACGTGAGCGACCCCGCCGAGGTCCTCCGGCAGGTCTTCGGCGCCCTGCGCCCCGGAGGCGTGCTCGTCGTCACCGAGATGACCGGGGCGACGGTCTACGAGCCCGCCGACCTCGGTACCGGTCGCGACGGCCTCGGCGAGCGGCTGGTCGGGGCGCTCGCCGCGCACGGCTACCCGGCGACCGGCGAGTGGACGGCCGCGCTGGAGGCAGCCGGCTTCGCCACGGTCGCGCGCCACGAGACGGCGTTCACCGCCTCGGCCCGCACGCCCGAGGGTGCCCGCTACCTCGCGCTGGAGCTGGAGCGGCACCAGGACAGGCTGTCGGGGGACCTGGACCCGGGCGACCGCGCCGCGGTCGACGCCGTGGTGGCGGGACTGCGGGCCGGGACCTCCCGGCTCGACGTCACCTCGGGCCGCGCCGTCTGGGTCGCCACTCGCGGTGACGAGAGCGATCCGCGCGGTCGTGCGTGACGGCGTCCACCCTGCCGTGCGCCACCGGCGCCGCCGCCGGACGATGGGTCGCATGCCGACCCCCCGCACCTGGCGCTTCACCGGACGCATCGCCGGTTGGGGCACCGCCGGCGGCACGCGCTTCGTCCTCGGCGCCTGGCACGACTCGCCGCTCGGCACCTTCGCCGACGTCATGGTCGAGCGGCCGGACGGGGAGCGGCTGCTCCTCGCGCCGTCCGACGAGGTCGCGGAGTTCGTCGCCACGACCTACCGCTTCGACTCGACGGTGATCACCGCCGTCACAGTCCTGGCCGACGGACGGCCGCTCGGGGACGCCCCCACGAGCGCCGGCCGGACGTGGACGGTCGACGCCGGCCCGCTGTCGGCGCGGATCCAGGTCGGCGGGCGACCCCCGCTCGGCCGCCTGCTCCGGCTGGTCCCCCGCCACGTGGCGACCGCCCCGGCGCTCACCCGGATCACAGACCCGGCGGCCCGGGTGCTCCTGCGCGGGGTGCGGACCCGCGGATCGGCCGGCGGCGGCCGCACCGAGCACTACGGCGCGCACGACCTCCACCGGCTCGCCGCTGCGCACACCCGGTGGGAGGACGCGGACCTCGGTCCGCTGCGCCCGCTCGACCCACCCGTGCGCTTCGGCTTCGGCTCCTCCCCCCGCGAGCCCAGTGTCACCGACCTCGTGACGACGGTGCAGCAGCGGCGGTAGCGGACCGGCCTGACCTCATCGCCGGCTTCCGGGGGCCGGCAGCGCGGGCGGCGGGGCTCAGGTCCAGCGGAAGAACCGGGCGGCGAGCCCGCCGGTCACCACGGCCCAGACGGCGAGCGTCACCAGGTGTGCGGTCTCGGGCTGCCCACCGGCCCACGCCGCGCCGAGCGCCGCGTTGCCGGCGCCGTAGGGCAGCGCCGCGCCGATGGTCTGCAGCACCTCGGGCATCGTCGCCATCGGTCCGAAGCCACCGCCGAGGGCGAGCATGAGGAAGAAGGCGACCAGACCGATCGCGAGCGCGCAGTTCACGGTGGGTGCGACAGCCGCGATGAACGTGCCGATGCCGTACATCGCCGCGATGAGCAGCGCCCCCACGAGCAGTGACCAGCCGAGGCCCGCGGGCAGCGTGACCCCGAAGAAGGCGGCTCCGATCGCCATCATGAGCGCGACGCCGAGCAGCACCTGCGCGAGGCTCACGAGCATCTGCGCCACGAGGATCATCGCCGGCCGGGCAGGGGTGACCGCCAGTCGGCGCAGGATCCCGTACTTGCGGTAGCTGGCCAGGAACGAGGGCATGTTCACGACGCCGACGAGTGCGACGACCATGGAGACGGTCAGCGGCATGATGATCGCGTTCATCACGGTGCTGCCTCCGGGGAGCAGCTGGTCGCCGTCCTGCCCGAGGCCGTTCATCACCATGAGCAGCACCGGGAAGCCGACCGGGACGATGAGCCCGGCAGTGTCGCGCACGACCATGCGCGTCTCCGCGAGGACCAGCTGGCCCCACGCGGCGGCCGGCAGCCTGCGGGTGGGGGGAAGTGTCGTTGTCATGGTCATCCTCTCAGCGGGGCTCGGGACCGGCCACCGGCTCGCCCAGCTCCTGGCCGGTGAGCTGGAGGAACGCGTCGTCGAGGGTGGCGGTGCGGGTACGGAAGTCGGTGGCGGGGACGTCGTGGCGCACGAGCGCCGCGGTGACGCCCGTGACGAGGTCGCCGCGGCCGGTCACCCGGACCTCGTCGCCGTCGACGGCGACGTCGGTGACGCCCGTGAGCGTCGCGAGCACCGCACGGTCGAGCGGGGCGTGCACGCGGAAGCTCACGCCGTCCGCGCCGTCCGCGCGCCCGACGAGCCCGGCGGGGGTGTCCAGGGCGACCAGCCTTCCCGCGTCGAGGAGGGCGATCCGGTCGCTGAGGCGCTCGGCCTCCTCCATGACGTGGGAGACGAGGATGATCGTGATCCCGTCCTCGCGCATCTCCTCGACGAGCCGCCACATCTCTCGGCGCGCGGCCGGGTCAAGACCGCTGGTCAGCTCGTCGAGGACGGCCAGCCGCGGCCGGCCCACCAGCGCCAGGGCGATGTTCAACCGCTGGTACTGGCCTCCGGACAGGTCCTCGGCGCGCGTGTCGCGCACCTGCCCCAGGCCGAGCCGCTCGACGAGGCCGTCCGGGTCGAGGCCGTCCCGGTAGAAGGAGCGGTACATCCGTACCAGCTCGTGGACGGTCAGGCTCATGTGGACGTGGACCCCCTGCAGCTGGACCCCCACCACCTGTTGCACCCGCGCCCGCTCGGCGCGCGGGTCGACGCCGAGGACGCGCACCCGCCCGCCGTCGGGCCGCCGCAGGCCGATGGCGCACTCGACCGTCGTCGTCTTCCCGGCGCCGTTGCGGCCGAGCACGCCGAGGACCTCCCCCGGCTCGACGGTGAGGCTCACGCCGTCGACGACGGCGCGGCCGTCGTAGGTCTTGCGCAGGTCCTCGATCTCGACGACGGGCATCGGTCCTCCTCGGTGGTCGCACCGGCTGCCGCGGCGGGGCCACCAGCTGGGGCACCGCCCCGGCGCCGGGCACCGGCCCCTCCGACCGGTGCACCGACCACGCTAGGAACCGGTACGCCGCGCCACATCTGCCGGTCGTCACCGGTTCGTCCCATGACTTCCGGCACCTGTCCCCGCCGGGTGACCGGTCAATAGGGTGGGCACATGGAGCGCACCGGGCGGGTCCAGATCTGGGCCGGCGTCAGCATGCTCGTGCTGTGCGTGCTCATCGCGGTGGTCGAGGGTGCCGCGGTGCTCGCGGTCGGCTCGTGGCCGTCCTTCGTCCCCTGGCTGGTCGTCCTCCTCGGCTACCTCGCCGCAATCGTCGTCGCCTCCGCCCGCACGACGCCGGCCACGGCACGCGGCCGCCTTCTGCTCGTGGCCGTCCCGGTGCTCCTGAGCAACGCCGTCGTGCTGCTCTCCCCGAGCCGCGGGGGGCTCAGCCTCATCCTCCTCGTCCTCACCGCGGCCATCGCCAGCCTCCACCTCGACACCCGCTGGATCGCCGGTGTCGTCCTGTGGAACTCCGCGGTCGTGCTCGCGAGCGCCGCGGGCCTCGGACCGCTCGTCGACGAGGCGGGGCGGCCCGTCGAGGTCGTGCTCATGACGTTCCTCTACGCCCTCCTCCAGGCGGCGAGCGCTGCCATGGTCTGGTCCCAGCGGCGCGTGGAGGAGGCGCTGCAGGACCTCTCGGTCACCCACGTCGCGCTGCGGAGCACGAGCGCGCTGCTCGCGGAGTCCAGCCAGGCCCAGGAACGGCTGCGAATCTCCCGCGAGCTCCACGATGTCCTGGGACACCAGCTCACCGTGCTGTCGGTGGAGCTCGAGGTCGCCTCGCACCAGGTCGAGGGACCGGCCCGGGAGCACGTGCTGCGCGCCCGCGGCCTGGCCAAGGACCTGCTCGCCGACGTCCGCTCCGTCGTCGGCAGTCAGCGGGGACGCAGCTTCGACCTGCCCACCGCGCTCGCCGGCGTGGTCGAGGAGATCCCCCACCCCCGGGTGCACCTCGAGCTCGACCCTCACCTCCGGGCCGACGACGAGCACGCGGCCACCGTCGTCCGCGCGGTCCAGGAGATCGCCACCAACACCATCCGTCACTCGCAGGCGGACAACCTGTGGATCCGGCTCACCGCCGACGACGCCGGGTTGCGCCTCGAGGCGCACGACGACGGCGTGGGCGCGCGGACCGTCAGGCCCGGCAACGGGCTGCGCGGCCTGCGGGAGCGGGCGGAGTCGGTGGGCGGCCGCGTGGAGGTCGACGGCGCCTCGGGCTTCCGCGTCCGTGTCGCGCTCCCGGCCGGCCGGACGGTCCCGGCGTGAGCGACACCCGCCGGGTCGTCCGGGTCGTCATCACCGACGACCAGACCCTCATGCGGCAGGGCCTGCAGAGCCTCCTCGAGATCAGCGAGGAGGTCACCGTCGTCGGGCACGCCGCCGACGGCGACGAGGCGCTCGCCGCGGTCGCCGAGCTGGAGCCGGACGTGCTGCTCCTCGACCTGCGCATGCCCGGCCGGGACGGGATCGCCACCCTCGAGGCCCTGCGGGAGCGCGGCAGCGACGTCCCGGTCCTCGTGCTCACCACCTTCGACGACGACGAGCTCGTGCTGCGCGCCCTGCGCGCCGGGGCCCGGGGCTACCTGCTCAAGGACGTCGCGCTGGAGGACCTCGTGGGCGCGATCCGCACCTCGCCGCGGGCGGCACGCTCGTCCAGCCCGCGCTCACCGACCGGCTGCTGCGCGGGATCGGCGCGCGCCGAGCCGGACGACTTCGCCCACCTGCCCACCCCCGAGCCGCTCACCCCGCGCGAGACCGAGATCCTGCGCCTGCTCGCCAGCGGCTTCACCAACCGGGAGATCGCCGAGGCGCTCTTCCTCGCCGAGGGCACGGTGAAGAACCACATCTCCACGGTGCTGGCCAAGCTCGGCGTGCGGGACCGCACCCGCGCCGTCCTGCGGGCGCTCCACCTCGGGCTGCTCGGGGCGCCCTCGCGCTAGTCCCGCCCGAGCCCCGCCTCCCGGGCGAGGACGACGGCGGCGGCGCGGTGCGGCACCGCGAGCTTGGTGAGGACGTTGGCGACGTGGTTGCGCACGGTCTTGCCGGACAGGACGAGCCGGCGCGCGATCGCGGTGTTGTCCAGGCCGCGGGCGAGGAGGTCGAGGACCTCCCGCTCCCGCGCGGTGAGCTCGGGGAAGGGCATGCGCACCGCCGCCCGCCCCGGCGCGAGCGCGGACAGGGCCCGGGCCGCGACCTCCCGCCCGAGGATGACCTCCCCGTGCGCCACCGCCCGCACCGCCCGCTCCACCTCCTCCGGCCCGGAGGACTTGAGCAGGTAGCCGCGAGCGCCGACGCGCAGCGCCGCCGCCACCGACGCGTCGTCCTCGCTCATCGTCACGACGAGGACCGCCAGGGCCGGGTCGCGGGCCACGAGCTCGCGGGTGAGGTCGATGCCGGAGCCGTCGCCGAGGTGGAGGTCCATGAGGACGACGTCGGCGCCGACGGGCGCGACCACCTCCCGCGCCCGGGCGGCGGAGTCGGCCTGCCCGACGACCTCGATCCCCGGCAGGGAGGACAGCAGCCCGGCCATGCCGAGCCGGAAGACGGGGTGGTCGTCGACGACGACGACCCGCAGCACGGTCACCGGCTCTCCTCGAGCGCGGGCGCGAGCGGGAGCAGGGCCTCGACGACGGTGCCCCCACCGGGCAGGCCCGCGATGAGCAGCGAGCCGCCCAGCTCCTCGGCGCGCTCGCGCATCGCGCGCGTGCCCACTCCCGTGGGCGCGCCGGCCGCGCGGCCCGCGCCGGCGTCGCGGCACACCACCCGCAGGCCCGCGCCGTCCGCGCCGACCTCCACCTCGCAGCCGGCGGCGCCGCTGTGCCGCGCGGCGTTGAGGACGGCCTCGGCGGCGATGCCGTAGGCGGCCGCGGCGACGGGCGCGGGCAGGGCGCCCGGCACGTCGGCACTCAGCCGCACGGTGAAGCCGCTCTCGGCGTGCCGGGTGGCGAGCTCGCGCAGCGCCGGCTCCAGGCCGAGCTCCTCGAGCACCGGCGGCAGGAGGGTCCGGGCGACGACGCGCACGTCGTCCACCCTCCGGTCCAGCTCCTCCTGGAGCGCGGCGAGCATCGCCTGTGCCCCCTCCGGGTCGGACCCCACGAGGTTCGCGACGCCGCCGAGCCCCAGCCGCAGCCCGGCGAGGGACGGGCCCAGGCCGTCGTGCAGCTCGCGGCGGATCACCTGCCGCTCCTGCAGCCGGGCGCGGGTGAGCCGCTCCCGCGTGCTGGCGAGCTCGTCGGCGGTGCGCCGCAGCAGCAGCCCGGCCGCGACGACGGCGGACAGCTCGTCCAGCGCGCGGCGCGTGCGCCCGTCCAGCACCTCCCCGGCCGGGCCGTGACGAGGAGGGTGCCGACCGGCCCGCCCCCGCCGCCAGCGGCAGCCCGGTGGGCTCCGCCGTCGCCGTCCCCGCCGTCGCCAGCACCGTCCCGTCCGCGCCGCGCGCGCCACCGACTCCAGCCGCAGGGCGGTGCGCACGCTGTCGACGAGCGAGTCCAGGAGCCGGTCGCCGGCGCGGCCGAGCTCCCCGCCCATGCGGGCGGCCACCCGTGAGGGGTCACCCGCGGCCCCGTAGACGAGGCGGTGGACCCGCGGCTCGAGCCACAGCCGGCTCGGCTGGACCGCGACGACGACTGCGGCCGCCGCGAGGGTCTGCGCCCACCCCTCCCCGGGCACGACGCCGCTGAGGAGGACGCTCGCCACGAGGTAGGTCGCCGAGAGCCCGACCGTCAGCGCCCCGGCGAGCACCGTGCGGCTGACCGCGAGCTCGATGCCCCACAGCCGCTGCCGGAGCACGACCGTGAGCACCGCCGCCGGGAACAGCGCCTGGCTGGCGAGGTGGAGCGCCGGTGTCACCCACATCGGCACCCGGCCGAGCGGCAGGAGGAGCGGGACGAAGGAGACGGCCAGGACCAGGGTGCCGAGCGCGAGCCAGCCCAGCCCCACGGCGTCGGGAGCGGGTGCGCGGCGTCGCCGCCGCTCGACCGCGGCCGCGGTCACCAGCCCCCACACGACCGCGGCCCCGAGGCTCGCGTAGAAGGCGGTGAGCAGCAGGCTCACGGACAGCACGGTCGTGCCGACGGCGAGCAGCGCGCCGGTCCCCGGACCCCACCACGGCGCGTCGGCCGGGCGCTCCCGCACGAGCCACGGGACGACGAGGAAGAGGCTGAGCGTCCCGGGCACCCAGGCCCAGGAGACGGCGGAGGCGAAGGGCTCGGGGTCCAGGCCGCGGGCGGTGGCGAGCACGCGCCACCCGCCCGCGGCGGCGGCCAGGCCACCCCCGAGCGCCGCGAGGCCGAGGAGGTAGCCGACGACGTGCCGCCGCCGGGACAGCACGAGCGCCGAGGTGAGCCCGTAGACGAGGGCCACGGTGGCGTCGACGACGAGGAAGAGCGCGTCCTCCCCGAGGACCGGCCGGGCCGCGGCGAACATCGCCGCCCCCGCCACCCCGAGGAGCGCGGCCGCACCGCCGAGCACCACGCCGGGGACCTCGGACGAGAGCCGTCCGAGGTCCGGGCGCACAGCCACCGTGCGGGGCATGGGTGAACTGTAGGGCTGCGCGACGGGTGTCAGGAGCGGTTCCGCAGCATCGCGACGGCGACGACGAGCAGCCACACCGGGCCGATGAACCCGGCCATGTACTGCAGGGGCGAGATGCCGAGCAGGAGGGTGAGCCCGCCGAGGGCGAGGCTCGCCACCCCGAGGCCGCGGCCGGCGGCGCCGTGGCGCAGCGCGGCGAGCCCGACGGCGAGGCCGCTGACGCCCGCCGTCACCCACAGCCACGAGATCGTCGCGACCCAGTGGGAGTAGAAGGAGGCGTCGCTGGGGGCGAGCAGCTCCGGGGTGAGGAAGCCGAAGACGAACTCGGTGTTGAGCCCGGAGCCGAGGACGAGCACGGCCGACAGGACGACCAGCCCGAGCATCGCGACGAGCCCGTGGAGGGACCCGGCCGGGGCGCGCCCCGCCAGGCGCCGGTAGAGGCCGGCGGCGAAGGGCAGGAGCAGGACGGCGGCGAGGACCGTCGTCACGTGGAAGCCGATGAGCTGGGGGACGACGGTCGCGTAGTGCGCGACGACGGCCTCGGGGGTGAGCGCGGCGTCGTTCGGGTAGGGCGGTGAGACGGCGAGGGAGAACCAGATGCCGGCGGCGCCTGTGAGGGCGGCGCCGACGCCGGACAGGGCCCAGCCGCGGCCGGCGGGTGCCGGGCCGGTCGGCTGGGTGGTGCTCGTCTCGCTGGTGACCGTGGTGGACACAGGGAACCTCCTCGAGCCCGCGACCTGTCGGCGGCCACCGTGACCGCTCCGCGCGGGCTCGGGGAGTACGTTCCGGCGCCCGGCGTCCCGGGCGACAGGGGCACGCGTCCCGACTGTCCGGGCACCTGCGCCGGGCAGCCTGTCCGCCAGGTGAACGGCGGACGTCCGGCCGGCGGATGAGAGGTGTCTCATCTGCCCGTCACGAAGGGCTCACCTTGGCGCGATGAACTTCCTGGCATGCCGCGGACCAGGTCCCCGGCGCGACGTGAGAAGGGGGACCCCGCATGACCACGACCACCACCAGGCCCACCGGCCTGGCCGGCCAGCACCCGGGCAGCGCGCCCCGCGGCCGGCGGCTGCGCGTCGCGCTGTACTCGCACGACGCCCTCGGTCTCGGTCACGTGCGCCGCAACCTCGCGATCGCCCGGGCGCTCACCACCCTCGGCCCGGCGCCGGACGTCCTGCTCCTCACCGGCGCCCCGGAGGCGGTCACCGCGCACCGGCCCGCGCACTGCGACCTCGTCTCCTTGCCCGCGCTCGCCAAGGACGCGGCCGGCACCTACTCCGCGCGCCACCTCTCGGTGGACGAGGCGCACATCCGGCACATGCGCCGCAGCATCCTCACCGCGGCGCTGTCCTCCTTCCGGCCCGACGTCCTGGTCGTCGACAAGCACCCCCGCGGCTTCCTCGGCGAGCTCGAGCCCGCCCTCGACCTCCTGCGCGCCGCCGGCACCCGCATCGTCCTGGGCCTGCGCGACGTCCTGGACGACGCCGCCACCTCCCGCCGCGAGTGGGACACCGACCGCGGGGCCCAGGCGCTGCGCCGCTGGTACGACCAGGTGTGGGTCTACGGCGACCGCGCCGTCCACGACCTCGCCGCCGAGCTCGACCTGCCCGCCGCGCGCACCGTCCACACCGGCTACCTCGCCACCGGCCGCCAGGGCGGGCCGGCCGTCACCGAGGTCGTCAGCCCCTACGTCCTCGCGATGGTCGGCGGCGGCTCCGACGGCGCCCACCTCGCCGAGGCCTTCGTCCGCGCCGCCATGCCGGCCGGCCACCACGGCGTCCTCGTCACCGGTCCGCAGATGCCCGCCGACGACGTCCGCAGGGTCGCCGAGATCGCCG
The DNA here is from genome assembly GCF_965111665.1 of Georgenia sp. Marseille-Q6866. Classification (NCBI taxonomy): domain Bacteria; kingdom Bacillati; phylum Actinomycetota; class Actinomycetes; order Allobogoriellales; family Allobogoriellaceae; genus Georgenia; species Georgenia sp. Marseille-Q6866. The sequence continues at coordinate 125,267 of NZ_CBCOOR010000003.1, forward strand.
CCCACCGCACCGACCTCACCGTCCGCACCTACGTCGAGGACGCCGAGGCCCTCATCGGCGGCGCTGCGGCCGTCGTCGCGATGGGCGGGTACAACACGGTGTGCGAGGCGCTGGCGCTGGGCGCCCGGCTGCTCGTCGTGCCCCGCGTGAGCCCCCGCCAGGAGCAGCTCGTGCGCCCGCCTGCTCACCGCCGTCGGCGTCCTCGACCACCTGCACCCGGAACGGCTCGACCCGCCCGCCCTCGAGCGGTGGCTCGCCGGCGCCGTCACCGCCCCGGCCGCCACCCCAGGCCCCGGCGACGTCGTCGACCTCGACGGCCTCGCCCGCCTCCCCCACCTGCTCGACAGCCTCGTCGCCACGAAGGAGGAGACCGATGTCGCCTGAGCGGATCGGCTACGTGCTCAAGATGTACCCCCGGTTCTCCGAGACCTTCATCGTCTCCGAGCTGCTCGGCCGCGAGGCGCGCGGCGCGGACCTCGAGGTGTTCTCCCTGCGCCCGCCGGTGGACCCGCGCTTCCACAGTGCGCTCGCCGAGGTGCGCGCGCCGGTCACCTACGTGCCCCGGGCCCGCAAGCCCGAGGAGCTGTGGGACGCGCTGCGGGCCGCCGCCCCGGAGCTGCCGCTGCTCCACCGCGCCCTGCCCGAGCTGCTCGCGGCCGAGGCCTCCGACGCCGGCCAGGCGCTCGCGCTCGCCGTCATGGTCGTGCGCCGCGGGATCACCCACCTGCACGCGCACTTCGCCTCGCTCGCGACGACGGTCGCGCGGCTCACCTCGCTCCTCACCGGCGTGCCCTACTCCTTCACCGCGCACGCCAAGGACATCTTCCACTCCTCGGTGGACCCCGCGGACCTGGCCCGCAAGATCGCCGGCGCCCACCACGTCGTGACGATCAGCGACTTCAACGAGCGGCACCTGCGCACCACCTACCCGGAGGCGGTCGCGGCGACCCGCCTCCACCGCATCTACAACGGGCTGGGTCTCGCCGACTTCCCCTTCACGCCCCGGACGGTGGCCGACGACGGCGGCACGGACGTCGTCGCCGTCGGTCGCCTCGTGGAGAAGAAGGGCTTCGACGTCCTCGTCGACGCGCTCGCCCACCTGCGCGACCGCGGCCGGCCGCTGCGCTGCCGGATCGTCGGCGGTGGGGAGAAGGAGGCCGAGCTGCGCGCCCAGGTCGCCGCGCTAGGGCTCGAGGGGCTCGTCGAGCTCACCGGCCCGCTGCCCCAGCACGAGGTCCGCGCCCAGGTCGCGAGCGCCGGCGTCTTCGCCGCGCCCTGCGTCGTCGGCTCCGACGGCAACGCCGACGGCCTGCCCACCGTGCTCCTCGAGGCGATGGCACTCGGCACGCCGTGCGTGTCGACCGACGTCACCGGCATCACCGAGGCCGTGCGGCACGAGGAGACCGGCCTGGAGGTCGGGCAGCACGACGCCGTGGGCCTGGCCGACGCGATCGTCCGCGTGCTCGACGACGCCGCGCTGCGCGAGCGCCTCACCCGCGCCGCCCGCGCGCTCGTCGAGCGCGAGTTCGACACGCGCCGCCAGGTCGAGGCCCTCGAGCGTGCCACCCGGGCGAGGAACAGCTCAGCGCTCGGCGCGAGGGTGGCCCCGTCCGCCGAGACCCCGGTTGCCGCCGACAGCTGGATCTCGCCCGCCGAGACCCCGGTTATGGCCGACAGCTGGATCTCGCCCGCCGAGACCCCGGTTGTCGCCGACAGCTGGATCTCGCCCGCGCAGGAGGTGCGCTGATGCGGATCGCCTACGTGTGCGCGGACCCCGGCATCCCGGTGTTCGGCACCAAGGGTGCCTCCGTCCACGTCCAGGAGGTCGTGCGCGTCCTCCTCGAGGCGGGCCACGAGATCGACCTCTTCTGCCGCCGCACCGGCGGCGAGCCGTGGCCGGCCGCCGCGGCCGCCCGGGCCGCGGGCCGGCTCACCGTGCACGAGCTGGGCCGCATCCGCGGGGCGGACGTCGCCGACCGCGAGCGCCGCGCGATGGCCGCCGACGGCGAGCTGCTCCGTGCCGTCACCGCCGCCGGGCCCTTCGACGCCGTCTACGAGCGCTACTCCCTGTGGAGCACCGCCGGCACCGCCTACGCCCGGGAGCACGGCGTGCCCGCCGTCCTCGAGGTCAACGCCCCGCTGCCCGACGAGCAGGCCCGCCACCGCGGGCTCGTCCACGCGGACGCGGCCCACGCCGTCGTGCGGCAGGCCGCCACCGACGCGAGCGTCGTCGTGTCCGTCTCCGAGCCGGTCGCCGCCTGGGTGCACGACCAGCTGGCGCCCACCGCGCCGGCCGACCGGCCCGTCGTCGTCGTCGAGGCGAACGGGGTGGACGTCGAGCGCATCGTCCCTGCCGCGGGTCGCCCGGACCGGCCCTTCACGGTCGGCTTCGTCGGGACCCTCAAGCCGTGGCACGGGACCGAGACGCTGCTCGAGGCCCACGCCCTGCTGCGGCACGCGGTGCCGGAGGCGCGGCTGCTGCTCGTCGGCGACGGCCCACAGGCCGACGCGCTGCGCGAGCAGGCACGCGCCCTGGGGACCGGGGGGGCGGTCGAGATGACCGGCGCTGTCGCGCCCGTCGACGTGCCCGCCCTGCTCCACCGGATGGACGTCGCCACCGCGCCCTACCCCGTCGCGGGCGAGGGCTACTTCTCCCCGCTCAAGGTCTACGAGTACATGGCCGCGGGGCTGCCCGTCGTCGCCTCCGCCGTCGGGCAGCTGCCGGGCGTCGTCGAGCACGGGCGTACCGGTTTCCTCGTCCCGGGCTCGGACCCGGCGGCGCTGGCCGAGGCGCTCCGCGAGCTGGCCACCGACGCCGGCCTGCGTGAGCGGGTCGGGGCCGCGGCGCGGGCGCACGTGACGTCCGGGCACACGTGGACCCACGTCGTCGAGCGCTCGCTCGCGGCGGCCGGGCTGCCGCTGTCCGGGATTGCCGGCGCTGAGTCAGCCGGCGGCGACAGCTCAGCTGCCGGTCGTCAGTCAGCGCTCGATAACACGTCAGCTGTCGGCGAGAGGGTGGCCGCTGCGGTCGGCGAGCGGGTTGCCGCTGCGGCGGGGGTGGGCAGCTGATGGCCCGCAAGCCCGCCGCCGAGCTGCGCTCCATCGTCCCCTCGCTGCGCCGGATCTGGTCCTTCCTGAGCCCCCACCTGCGGCCGCACCGCAAGGTCGTCGCCGGCGGCTTCGTCGCGCTCTTCGCCGAGGTCGCCTTCCGGCTCCTCGAGCCGTGGCCGCTGAAGTTCGTCATCGACGCCGTCATCGCGCCCGGCGCCGCGCAGGACCCGGGCCTCGTCACCCTCCTCGTGTGGGCGGCGATCGCCGTCGTCGCCGTCGCGGGGCTGCGCGCACTGTCGGCCTACCTCATGACCGTGTTCTTCGCGCTCGCCGGCACCCGCGCGATGACCTCCGTGCGCGCCCAGGTCTACGCCCACGTGCTGCGCCTGTCCCTGCGCTTCCACAGCTCCGCGCGCGGCGGCGACCTCATCACGCGGCTCATCACCGACGTCGGGCGGCTGCGCGACGTCGCCGTCACCGCCGCGATGCCGCTCATCGGCAACGTCGTCACCCTCGTAGCGATGGTGACGGTCATGGTGATCCTCGACTGGCGCCTCGCCCTCGTCGTCGTCGCCGCCTTCCCGCTCTTCGCGCTGTCCTCCTCGCGCTCCACTCGCAAGATCACCTCCGCCTCCCGCCAGCAGCGGCGCCGCGAGGGTGACCTCGCGGGCGCGGCCGGGGAGTCGCTCGGTGCCATCAAGGTGGTCCAGGCCTACTCGCTCGCCGAGCGGCTCGAGTCGACCTTCGCGGCCTCCAACGCCAAGGAGCTCAAGGAGGGCGTGCGGGCCACCCGGCTCTCGGCGGCGCTCGAGCGCAAGACCGACCTCCTCGTGGGCGTGGCCACCGGCGTCGTCCTCCTCGTGGGCGGCTGGTCGGTGGTGCGGGGACGGCTCACGCCCGGTGAGCTCGTCGTCTTCGTCCAGTACCTCAAGAGCGCCTTCAAGCCGATGCGCGACCTCGCGAAGTACACCGGCCGCATCGCCAAGGCCGCCGCCTCCGGCGAGCGGATCCTCGACATCATGCACACCGAGCAGGACGTCACCGACTCCGCCAGGGCCTACACGATCAAGCGGCTCGCCGGGGAGATCCGGCTGGAGAACGTCACCGCCTCCTACACCGGCGCCGACAAGGCGCTGGACGACGTGTCGCTGCGCATCCTGCCCGGCACGAAGGTCGCCGTCGTCGGGCACTCCGGCTCCGGCAAGTCCACCCTCGCCGGCCTCCTCCTGCGGCTGCAGGACCCGGTGGGCGGCGCGGTCAAGCTCGACGGCCACGACCTGCGCGACGTCACCCTCGAGTCGCTGCGCGCCCACGTGGCCGTCGTCCTCCAGGAGTCGGTCCTCTTCCACGGCACGATCGCCGAGAACATCGAGATGGGCCGCCCCGGCGCCACCCCGGACGAGGTCGAGGCCGCCGCGCGCGCCGCCAACGCCCACGAGTTCATCGCCCGGCTCCCCGAGGGCTACGGGACGCTGGTCGGCGAGCGCGGCGACACGCTCTCCGGCGGGCAGCGCCAGCGCGTGGCCATCGCCCGCGCCATGCTCCGCGACGCGCCGATCATCATCCTCGACGAGGCCACCGCCGGCCTGGACCCGAAGAACTCCGCGGAGGTCTTCCAGGCCGTCGACCGGCTCGCCGCCGGGCGCACCACCGTCGTCATCACCCACACCCTGGCCGACGCGCTGGGCTGCGACGAGGTCGTCGTCCTCGACCGCGGCCGGGTCGTCGAGCACGGCCGTCCCACCGAGCTCATGGCCACGCCCGGCTCCCGCCTCGCGCTGCTCGACCCGCAGCGGCACCAGCGGCCCGTCGTCCTCCCCCACCGGAAGGGTGCCTGATGCTCGACCTCGCACCGGCCGACGACCGACTCGCCGCCGCCGACCCCGCGCTCCCCGGCCTGCGCGACGTGCTCGCGCCGCTCGGCCTGGTCCGCCGCCTGGCACCGGGCTGGGGCGTGCGCGCGGCCCGCGTCGCCTACCTGCGCTACAAGCCGGGCACCTCGCTCCTCGCCGGGCTCGTCCTCACCGACGACGACGGCGTCACCTCCTTCGCCCAGGCCCTCGCCCTGCGCGCGGGCTCGGACGAGAAGCTCGCCAAGGTGCGCCGGGCCGGGGAGGCCGACGACGTCGGCCGGGGCGCCGTCGTCGACGGGGGGTTGGGTGTGGCGGTCGCTGACGTCACGGCGGACCGGCGGCTGCCCGGTGTGCGCCGCGTGCTGCGAGACGCCGACGGCGTGACTCCCCTCGTCTACCGGCCCGGCCGCCGCTGGGTGGCGCGGGTCGAGGACGGCCGCGGGCCGGACGAGCTGGTACGCGTGTACCACCCGGGTGCGACCGGTGGCGTCCTCGCCGGGCACCGCGCGCTGGCCGGCCTGCCGGTGCCTGCCGTCACCGCGGTGCGGCGGCGCCGGGGCACGGTGCGGACCGCCTGGGTGCCGGGGACCTCGCTCGACCGGCTCACCGGCGCGCAGCAGCTGTGGACGCAGGCCGGCGCGCTGGCGGCGGCGGTGCACCGCGAGGCCCGGGGTCAAGGGCTGGACCGGGTGGACCGGGACGCCCAGCTCGCGGCCTCGGTGTCGGCCGTGCGCGCGGTGGCGCCGGCGTCCGCGGACGCCGCACGGGTGGCGGCGGAGCGGGTCCGTGCGGGGCTGGCCGGGCGCACGGCCGTAAGCGTGGTGCACGGGGACCTCTCGGCCGACCAGCTCGTCGTGCGGCCCGACGTCGCCGCGGGCACGGCGCCGGACGCGGCGGCCCCCGGCCAGGTGCCGCTCACCCTCATCGACCTCGACCGCGTCGCGCTCGACGACCCCCTCGCCGACCTCGGCTCCTGGTACGGCGCGCTCGTCGCCACCGGTGCGGCGGCGGGAGAACCGGCGCAGGTGCTCGCCCCGCTGCTCGCCGGGTACACCGCCGCGGGCGGGGAGGTCGACGCGCGTGCGCTGCGGCTCCACTGCGCGGCGGCCGTCCTCCAGCGCGCCGTCGAGCCGTTCCGGCGTCACCAGCCCGACTGGCCCGACGGCGTCGCCCGACTCGTCGCCGTCGCCGAGGAGCTCACGTCGTGACCCCCGAGCCCACCCGCCTGCCGGAGCTCGTCCTCGCGGGCGCGCACCGCTACCAGCTGGTGCGCGCGTGGCCCCGCGGGACGGAGCACGCGCTCCTCGAGCTCGCGGCCGAGGACGGGTCGACCGTGGCGGGCCAGTGGTTCGCCGACCCGGCCGCTCTCGAGTCCGCCGCGGCCGCGACGCCCGCACCGGCCCGGGTGGCCGGGGACGCCCTGCTCCAGCCCCGCGGCGCCGACGCACGGCTGCGCGCCCTGCCCGACGTGCTCGCCGAGGACGGCGCCTGCCTGGTCGCTCACCGGCCCGGACGGCGCGCCGTCGTCCGCCTGGACGCCCTGGACGGCTCGGCCCGCGAGTTCGTCAAGGTGGTGCGCGCCAGCCGGGCCGCCGACCTCGCGCGGCGTGGCAGCCTCGTGACCGAGCTCGTCGGGGACGCCGTCCCCGTGCCGCGGCTTCTCGACACCGCCGAGGTGGGGCGCGGCGTCCTGCGGTGGAGCGTCGTGCCCGGCCGCACCCTCCACGCCCTCGGCGCCGACGAGTGGGAGCCCGAGAAGGCGCGGACGGCCTGGGAGGCCGCCGGCCGCGCCGTCCGCCACCTCCACGAGGCGCCACGCGACCGGGTCGCCGCACGCCACGGCGCCACCGACGAGCTCGGCGCCGTCGCCGACTGGCTCCACCCCGCCGTCGTCCACGGCCTGCTCGACGCCGACCTCGTCGCCCGGGCCGGTGAGCGGGTGGCTGCCGAGTTGGGGACCGGAGCGGGCGACTCGGCGCTCGGTGTCCTGCACCGCGACCTCCACGACAAGCAGCTCCTCCTCGACGACGCCGGGACCGTCGGGATGATCGACGTCGACACCCTCGCCGTCGGGGAACGCGCCCTGGACGTCGCGAACCTCCTCGTCCACCTCGAGCTGCGTGAGGCCCAGGGCATGCTGACGCCGGAGCTGGCCACCGCGGCACGCGACGCTTTCCTCTCCGGCGTCGGCGCCGAGGAGCTCCCGCACCAGCGGGTGGCCGCCTACACGCGTGCCACCCGGCTGCGCCTCGCCGGCGTCTACGCCTTCCGGCCGCGGTGGCGGTCCGTCGCCCAGCACCTCCTCGCCCAGGCGGCGGGCTGACCGCGCCCGGTCGGGGTGTCTACGCCGGGTGTGCGGCGCGCCCGGCAGGCGGTCGGACCATCATCCGGCCGACCACCTCGGTGGCCCGCCGCCGTCCGAGCGCCCGTACCGCCGCGGCGGACAGCCTGTTGGCCCGTCCGACGACGACGCCGGGCGGTGGGTTGCGGCGCTCGAGGGCCCCGAGGCCGGTGGCGACGACCTCGCTCGCCGTCATCCGCCGGCCACCACCGTCCGCGGCGTCGCCGGCGACGTCGAAGAACTCCGTCTGCGTGGCGCCCGGGGACACGGCCAGGACGCGCACCCCGCTGCCGCGCGCCTCGTACCACAGGGCCTCGGTGAGGCTCAGCACGAAGGCCTTCGCCGCCCCGTAGACGGCCATGGTCGGGTTGCCCTGGTAGGCCGCCATGCTGGCCACGTTGAGAAGGAACCCGGAGCCGCGCCGGCGCAGGTCGGGCAGGAACGCGTGGCTGATCTCGACGACGGCGGAGACGTCGAGCGCGATCTCCCTCATGAGGTCGCCCAGCGCCTCCTCGTGGAAGAGCCCGTGGTTGGCGAAGCCCGCGTTGTTCACCACCCCGGTCACCTCCACCCCGCGGCCCTCGAGCTCCCCGCGCAGCGCCTGCCCCACCCCGGGCCGGGTGAGGTCCATGACGAGCGTCGTCACGGGCACCCCGTGCGTCAGGCGCAGCTCCCCGGCGAGGACCTCGAGCCGCTCCGCGCGGCGAGCGACGAGGACCAGCCCGGCGCCACGTGCGGCGAGCTGCCGCGCGAACTCGGCGCCGATCCCTGCGCTCGCCCCCGTCACCAGCACCGTCTGCGTCATGTCGTCGCGTCGCATGCCGGCACGCTATGCCCGGCTGGCACTCAGTGTCAATGAGGCCTGCTGTGCCGTCTCCACTAGGGTGGGCGCATGTCAGTGGAGCAGGAGCGGCCCACGCTGTGGCAGCGGACCCGCCGGCGCGCGTACGGGGAGATCACGACGGCGGCGATGGGCCTGTTCCTCGATCACGGGTTCCAGGAGACGACGGTCGACGAGATCGCCGCGGCGGCCGGGATCTCGCGCCGGTCCTTCTTCCGGTACTTCGGCAGCAAGGAGGACGTCGTCATCGACCACCTCGTCGCCGACGGCGAGCTGCTGCGCGCCGAGCTGGAACGCCAGCCGGTCGACGTCGACGTGTGGACCGCCCTCTCCCGGGCGCTGTTCTCGCTGGAGGAGGCGGCCGCCGCCCCGGAGCGGCTCCTGGCGGTCGCGCGCATGGTGTACGGAACGCCGTCGCTTCGTGCCCGGAGCATCGAGAAGCACCTGCGCTGGTACGACGTCCTCGCGGCCGAGGTCGAGCGCCGCCTCGGGGGCGGCGACGACTCCTCGCTGCGCGCGAGGGCGATCGTGGGGTGCTTCGTCACCTGCCTCGACGTCGCCGGCGAGGCCTGGGTCCGTGACGACGCCGCCCACCCGTTGCAGGTCTACCTGGACGCCTCACTGTCCGCGGTGCGCGGCTGAGGCCCAGCGGGAAGGGCGGCGCCGAGCCGGCCCGCCCGCCTCCCCCTGGCGGGCGTCCACGCCTCCCGGGGGCGGTGGCGCTCCGTTGCCCAGGATCTCCCGCACCGAGCCGCCGCGGCCCGCGGAGTACACGTCGCTCCGTGCGTCGGCACTCTCACCGCGCACCTGGTACCGGATCAGCGGGTCCTGAGCCAGGTCGCCATTGAGCACCTTCACCGCGACCAGGCGACCGAGGCAGACGTCGCGTCCGCCAAGCACCCGATCCGTGGTCATTCGGCCTCCCCGAGGTTCCGTGGTTGCGACGACGGTTCAGATTTCCACCGGCGCCGGAGCCCTCGCGTCGGTGAGGACCACCTAGGAGGTCACGGCCCGTCCCTCCGAGGACGTGGCCGTGCACCTGACGGCCTCCGCCGCAACCGTCACGCGCGTCGGGGACGACGAGGGACAGGCGTCCGGGCCGCCGGGTGCGCGACCGTCAGCGGGCGGCGTTCGCGGCGCGGGAGCGGGCGACGACGTCGGGCAGGGCGGCGAGCACGGCGTCGACGTCGGCCTCGGTCGTCGTGCGGCCGAGGGAGAAGCGCAGCGCGGAGCGGGCGAGCTCGGAGGGGTAGCCCATCGCGCCGAGGACGAAGGAGGCCTCCTGGACGCCCGCGGAGCATGCGGAGCCGGCGGAGGCGTTGACCCCGGCCATGTCGAGGCCGAAGAGGAGGGAGTCGGCGTCGGCGCCCTCGACGGTGAGGTGGGCGACGTGCGGCAGCCGCGGCGCCCCGGCCCCGGTGAGGCGCAGCCCGTCCACCGCGGCGAGCGCCCTGGCCACGAGCCGGTCGCGCAGCGCGGCCAGGCGGGCGCCCTCCGCCTCCCGGCCCGCCACCCCCAGGCTCACCGCGAGCGCCAGGGCGCGTGCCCCGGCGACGTCGAGGGTCCCCGAGCGCACGCCGCGCTCCTGCCCGCCCCCGTGGTGCACGGGCGCCAGCGCGAGCTCGCGGCGCGCCACGAGCGCCCCGGTCCCCACCGGTCCGCCGAGCTTGTGGCCGGTCACCGACATCGCCGCGAGCCCGCTCGAGCCGAAGTGCACCGGCAGGTGAGCAACCGCCTGGACGGCGTCGGAGTGGACCGGCACGTCCCCCGCCAGCGCGACGAGCTCGGCGACCGGCTGGACGACGCCCGTCTCGTTGTTCGCCCACATGACCGACACGAGCGCCGGGGCCGCGCCGTCGTCCAGGGCGCTGCGGGCGGCGGCAAGGTCGAGGGCGCCGTCGTCGGTGACGGGCAGCACCGTGACGTCCGCGAGGCCGCGCTCGCCCAGCCAGCCCGCGGCGTCGAGCACGGCGTGGTGCTCGACGGCGCTGACGAGCAGCCGCGGGCGCGGCGAGGGGTGGGCGTAGACGGCACCCTTGACCGCGAGGTTGTCGGCCTCGGTGCCACCGGAGGTGAAGAGCACCTCGGCGGGCTCGGCGCCGAGCGCCGCGGCGAGCTCCTCGCGCGCCTCCTCCAGGCGGCGGCGCGCGTCGCGCCCCACCGTGTGGAGCGAGGAGGGGTTGCCGCCGCGGGTCAGCTCCTCGGCGTAGCGGGCCGCGACCTCCGGCCGGACGGGAGTCGTTGCCGCGTGGTCGAGGTAGGCCATGGGCCCGAGTCTACGAAGCGGTGCCCGACTGTGGGCGATCTCCCAGGATCACCGCCTACCCTGGTCCGGGTGCCGCCGGAGCGGCACGTACGACCACACCGAAGGACTCCCTGTGCGCCGATCCGCCACTGCCACCACCGCCGCTGCCCTGGCCGCGCTCCTCCTCCTCGCCGGCTGCTCGAGCGACGGCAGCGACGCCGAGCCGGCCGCCTCCGAGACGCCCACCGCCACCGAGTCGGCCGGGCCCGAGGCCGGCAACGCGCCCGAGGACGTCGCCGCGCTCGAGGGCGTCACCGTCGAGGGCGAGGCCGGCGGCGAGCCGACCCTCACCTTCGAGCAGCCCCTCAACGTCACCGACAGCGCCGCCGTCGTCGCCTCCCCCGGTGACGGCGAGGCGATCGCCGAGGGCCAGCTCCTCGTCGTCGACTTCATCCAGGTCAACGGCGAGAACGGCGAGGTCCTCGACTCCACCTACGAGAGCGGCCCGCAGCCCCTCGTCGTGAGCGACGAGATGACCGTGCCGGCGCTCAACGACGTCCTCATCGGCCAGCAGGTCGGCGCGCGCGTCCTCTTCGCCAGCCCCACGCAGGCCGCGGCCGCGATCATGGCCCTGGAGGTCGTCGACGCCCGCAGCCGCGCCGAGGGCACCGCCGCCGATGTCCCCGAGGGCGTCCCGGCCGTCACGCTCGCCGAGAACGGTGAGCCGAGCATCGAGCCCGTCGACGGCGAGGCCCCCACCGAGCTCGTCGTCGCCCCCACGATCGAGGGTGAGGGCGAGGAGGTCGAGGAGGGCGACTACGTCTTCGTCCAGTACAGCGGCTGGCTGTGGGACGGCACGTCCTTCGACTCCTCGTGGTCGCGCGGCACCCCGTTCTCCCTCGAGGCCGGCGCCGGCCAGGTCATCGAGGGCTGGGACACCGGCCTGCTCGGGCAGAAGGTCGGCAGCCAGGTCGTCATGGTCATCCCGCCGGAGCTCGGCTACGGCGACCAGGACAACGGCACCATCCCGCCCGGCTCGACCCTCGTCTTCGTCGTCGACATCCTCTACGCCGGCTGACCCCGCACACCCGCCCGCATATGCGGGAAAAGTGCGGTCCGGACAGTGTCCGGGCCGCACTTTTCGCGCATATGCGCTCGAGGGGGGGGGTGAGGTGAGGTGAGCGGGTCAGGCTTCCTTGTGGGTGCGGATCGCCTCGATGGCCTGGGGGAGGACGTTCTCCGCCGCGCCGACGACGCCGAAGTCGGCGAGCTCGAAGATCGGGGCCTCGGGGTCGGTGTTGACGGCGACGACGGTCTGCGCCGCCCGCATCCCCACCGTGTGGTGGACGGCGCCGGAGACGCCGACGCCGATGTACAGCCGCGGCGCGACGGTGACGCCCGTCTGGCCGACCTGCGCCGAGTGCTCGCGCCAGCCCTCGTCGGTGACGTCGCGGGTGGCGCCCACGGCGCCCCCGAGCAGCTCGGCGAGCTCCTCGACGGCGGTGAAGTCCCCGCCCGTGCCGCGGCCGCCGACGACGACGGTCTGCGCGTCGGTCAGCGGCACCTGCCCGGTCGAGGGGTGCTCGGTGCGCTCGACGACGGTGACGGCGCGGGCCCGGCCGGTGAGCTCGACCGGCACACGCACGACCTCGGGCTCCCCCGCCGCCGGCGCCGGCTCGGCGTCCACCGCCGCGGGGCGCAGCGCGACGACGGGCAGCGGCCCGGTCACCGCGCACACCGTCTCCCACGAGGCGCCGAGGACGGTCTTGCCCGCCGCGACCCCCTCCGCGCGCCGCTCGACGCGGTCCGCGTCGACGACCGCACCGGTGCCGAGGGCGACCGCGAGGCCGGCGGCGAGCTCCTTGCCGGCGTAGGTCGACACGAGCAGCACGGCCTGCGGGGACGTCGCCGCGACGACGGCGGCCACGGCCTCGGTCGCAACGGCGGCGAGCTGCGAGGCGAGGCCGCCGAGCTCGGGCACGTGGACGGTGCTGACCCCGAAGCGGCCGAGCTCCGCGCGCGCCGCCTCCCCCGGGCCCTGCGCCCCCAGCCACACGGCCGCCACGGCCGCACCGGCCGCGAGGGTCCGCGCGGCGGTGAGCACCTCGGTCGAGGGCGGCGTGAGCGCACCCTCCTGGTGGTCGACGACGACGAGCACAGGTCCCTGGGTCATGGTGCCTTCCTGGTGGGCGGGGTCGGTCAGACGAGCTTGGCGTCGATGAGGAACTCGGCCAGCTGCCGTCCGGCGTCGCCGGAGTCGGTGACGATGCGGCCCTGCTCGCGGGCGGGACGCTCCTCGGCGGAGAGCACCGCCGTCGCCGGCTCGGGCGCGGCGAGGCCGAGGTCGGCGAGCGACCACGTGTCGACCGGCTTCTTGCGGGCGGCCTTGATCGCCCGGAAGGCCGGGTAGCGCGGCTCGTTGGCCTGGTCGGTGACCGACACGAGGGCGGGCAGCGGCGCCTCGAGGACCTCGACGGCGGAGCCGATCTCGCGCCGCACGCGCACGCGGCCACCGGTGACGGTGAGCTCGCTCGCGAGGGTGAGCGGCGGCAGGTCGAGGGCGGCGGCGAGCGCCGCGGGCAGCATCGAGGTGAGGCCGTCGAGGGAGGCCATGCCGGTGACGACGAGGTCGACCGGTGCCTCGCCCTGGAGCGTGCGGACGGCGGCGGCCAGGACGCGGGCGGTGGCGACGGCGTCGGCGCCGGCGAGCGACTCGTCGCTCACGTGGGCGCCGCGGTCGGCGCCCATCTGCAGGCCGCGCCGCACGGCGTCCTCGGCGTCGTCGGGGCCCATCGTGAGGACGACGACCTCCCCGCCGTGCTCCTCGACGAGGCTCACGGCAGCCTCGACGGCGTTCTCGTCGAGCTCGTTGAGGACGTCGTCGAGACCACGCACGAGGTGGCCGTCGTCGTCCAGCGCTCGCTCGGACTGGACATCGGGGACATGCTTGACGCACACGACGATCCTCATGGCCCAAGCCTGCCACCTCCGGCGGCCTCGTGCCGACACGGCTCGTCACACCGTCCGGACATCCCTATCGGCCAATGCCCCACAGACCTGAGCTGCCGGGCCCGCGGTACATCTCACCCGCAAGCCGCCCCACGATCGCCACGCAGGGTGGCACGATGGGCTCCACCATGAGTATGACCGCTTCATCCGTTCGCACGAGTCCCGCCCGCACCGTCGCCCAGCGGGTGACTGGTCGAGCCCCGGCGCTGGGCGCCCACCTGTGGGGCGACGGCATCGACGTCGCCGTGCTCGCCTCGCACGCCACCGCCGTGGACCTGTGCCTCCTTGACGAGGACCACGGCTCCTTCCGCGAGCGCCGCTTCGCGCTCCACCGCGGCCAGCACGGCGTGTGGCAGGGCCACGTCCCGGGAGTCACCGCCGGCCAGCGCTACGGCCTGCGCGTCCACGGGCGCTGGGACCCGGCCGCCGGGCTGCGGCACAACCCCGCCAAGCTGCTGCTGGACCCCTACGCGCGCGGCGTCACCGGCGAGCTCGTCCACGGCCCCGAGGTCTACGGCCACGCCGTCGACGAGGACCTCGCCCCGGCCCCCGACTGGGCCCCCAGCGACCTCGACTCCGCGGGCCATGTCCGTCACGGCGTCGTCCTGCCCGAGCCCCCGTCGTGCCCGCCGACGCCCGCCCCACGTGCCGTGGGACCGCACCGTCGTCTACGAGGCGCACGTGCGCGGCCTCACGCGGCGCCTGCCTGGTGTGCCCGAGCACCTGCGCGGCACCTACGCGGGCCTGGCGCACCCGGTCACCATCGCCCACCTGCGCGACCTCGGCGTCACCGCCGTCGAGCTGCTGCCGATCCACGCGACCGGCGACGAGCCCTTCCTCATCGAGAAGGGCCTGACGAACTACTGGGGCTACAACACCCTCGGCTTCTTCGCCCCCGAGCCGCGCTACGCCACCGAGGCCGCGCAGGCGCAGGGCCCGGCCGCCGTCCTCGACGAGGTCCGCGGCATGGTCCACCTCCTCCACGAGGCCGGGCTCGAGGTCGTCCTCGACGTCGTCTACAACCACACCGCCGAGGGCGGCGACGGCGGACCGGCGCTCTCGTGGCGCGGTCTGGACAACACCGAGTACTACATGCACGACGGCGTCCGTCCGGCGCACCTCGTCGACGTCACCGGGACGGGCAACTCCCTCGACTTCCGCCGCGTGCGCGTGGTCCAGATGGCGCTGGACTCCCTGCGCTACTGGGTCGAGCGGATCGGGGTCGACGGCTTCCGCTTCGACCTCGCCACGACGCTGGGCCGGCACGGCGCGGAGTTCACCCCGCACCACCCGTTCTTCGTCGCCCTCGCCACCGACCCGGTCCTCTCCCACGTCAAGCTCATCGCCGAGCCCTGGGACGTGGGCCCCGGCGGCTGGCGCACCGGCCAGTTCCCCGCGCCCATGGCGGACTGGAACGACCGCTTCCGGGACGCCGCGCGCACCTTCTGGCTCAGCGAGCCCGCCACCGGCGTGGCCGGCGGCACCGGAGGGGACCTGCGCGACCTCGCCACCCGGCTCGCCGGCTCCGCCGACCTCTTCGCCCACGGCTCGGTCCCGGGCGGGCGCGGCCCGCTCGCGAGCATCAACTACGTGACGGCGCACGACGGCTTCACCCTCGCCGACCTCGTCACCTACAACGGCAAGCACAACGAGGCCAACGGCGAGGACAACCGCGACGGCAGCGACAACAACCGCTCGTGGAACCACGAGGTCGAGGGCCCGGTGACGACCGACCCGCTCACCCCGTTCCACGAGCGCGGCGGGCCCGGTGACGCCGCCGTGCGCGCCGGGGCCACCCCCACCGTCCACGAGCGCGGCGAGGACATCCTCCTCGGCCGCCGCCGCGGGGTGCGCAACCTCCTCGGCACGCTACTCCTGTCCGCCGGCACCCCCATGGTGACCGCCGGTGACGAGATCGGCCGCAGCCAGCTGGGCAACAACAACGCCTACTGCCAGGACACCGAGCTCTCCTGGGTGGACTGGGAGCTGCGGCCCTGGCAGGCCGAGCTGCTCGCCACCTCGCGCCACCTCCTGCGCCTGCGCCGCGAGCACCCCGTGCTGCGGCCCACGTCCTTCGCCACCGGGCACACCGCCGAGGGCGACTCCATCCCCGACCTCGCCTGGTACCGCGCGGACGCCGAGGAGATGGACCCCGCCGACTGGCACGACTCCCGCGTGCGGGTGCTCCAGATGCTCCGCTCCGGCTACGCCGTCGGCGACGGCGACCTCCTCCTCGTCCTCAACGGCTCCCTCGACCGGCAGGACGTCACCCTGCCGCAGGGCGCGGGCGCCGACTACGAGCTGCTGTGGGACTCCGCCTGGGAGTGCCCGCCGGCGGAGGACACCGAGCCGGAGGTCACCGCGCCGGGCGGGACCACGGCGATGGAGGCCCTCACCATGCGGGCGTACCTGAGCCGTCGCTGAGACAGAGCCCCCACTCCGCCGACAGCCGGACTCCTCCAGGCACGAGGCACCATCCCCCGCCGGCAGCCGGAGTTCCTTCGGGCGTCCGTCTTCCGCCGCACGCACGCCGCTGGGCACAATGACAGCGTGGCGGAGCGGCTCACCGGTGAGGCCCGGGACCGGGTGCGGGCGAGCGCGCTGACCTTCGTCGGCGGGCTGACGATCCTCCTCGTCGCGGTCGGCCTCTACGTCACCCTCGTCGGCTCCGAGCAGACGTCGGTGGTGCCGAGCACCGTCGTCGCGGTGTCCGACGACGGCCGGCGCGTCACCGTCGAGCTCGTGCACCGGACGTGCGAGGTGCCGTCCGGGATCGCCGTCGACGAGCGCGCGGACGAGGTCGTCCTCACCGCCCGTGTCATGGCGCCGACGGCAGAGGACGACGCGTGCCTTCCGGTCACGACCCGGGAGAGCGTCACGCTCACCGAGCCTCTCGGCACCCGCGAGCTGCGCACCACCCGGCCCTGAGCCCGGAGAGATCCGGCTCTCGGCGGGATGGGCGCTCCCACATGCGCCGAGAGCCGGATTCCTCGGTGGAGGAATCCGGCTCTCGGCGGGAGGGGTCAGGCCTGGGCGGCGGCGACGAGCGCGAGCTCGGCGGTGCCGGCGACGTGCTCGTGCGTCGGCACGATGCGCACCGAGTACCCGAAGGAGCCGGAGAACTCGAGCTCGACCTCGCCCTGGTAGCCGTAGCGGCCACCCTCGTAGGTCTCGCGCAGCTCGAGCGGGCGGGTGGTGACGTCGACGAGCGTGTCGTCCTCGTCCACCCGGCCTGTGACGAGCTGGACCTCGACGTCCTGCGGGGCCAGCGCGCCCAGCGTCACGTACGCGCTGACACCGACGACGTCCCCGACCTTGACGGCGTCGGCCACACCGGTGGACTCGACGTGGTCGACGCGCACGGCGTGCCAGGCCTCGCGCACGCGGCCCTTCCAGTCCGCGAGCGCCGTCGCCTCGGCGAAGCCGGCGCCGTTGAGGGTGCGGGAGGAGCCGGCGACCGGCGTGTACAGCCGCTCGACGTACTCGCGCACCATGCGGGTGGCCTGCACCTTGGGGCCGAGGGTCGCCAGGGTGTGGCGGACCATCTCGAGCCAGTGCTGGGGCACGCCGTTCTCGTCACGGTCGTAGAAGCGCGGTACGACCGTGTCCTCGAGCAGCTCGTACAGCGCGGAGGCCTCGAGCGCGTCGCGGCGCTGGGGGTCCTCGACGCCGTCGGCGGTGGGGATGGCCCAGCCGTTCTGGCCGTCGTACCACTCGTCCCACCAGCCGTCGAGGATCGAGAGGTTGAGGGCGCCGTTGAGGGCGCACTTCATGCCCGAGGTCCCGGACGCCTCGAGCGGGCGCAGCGGGTTGTTGAGCCACACGTCGCAGCCCGGCATGAGGGTCTGGGCCATCTCGATGTCGTAGTTCGGCAGGAAGACGATGCGGTCACGCACGCCCTCCTCGTCGGCGAAGCTCACGAGCCGCTGGATGAGGCCGATGCCCTGCTCGTCGGCGGGGTGGGACTTGCCGGCGACGAGGATCTGGATCGGCCGCTCGGGGTCGGTGAGGAGCTTCCGCAGGCGCTCGGGGTCCGAGAGCATGAGGGTGAGGCGCTTGTAGGTCGGCACGCGGCGGGCGAAGCCGATGGTGAGCACGTCCGGGTCCAGGACGTCCTCGACCCAACCGAGCTCGGCCGGCGAGGCGCCGCGGTCCATCCAGGACTTGCGCACCCGGCGGCGGGCGGACCTCACCAGCGCCGTGCGCAGCGTGCGGCGCATCGCCCACAGCTCGGCATCGGGGACGCCGCCCTGGTCTGCGGGCAGCAGCCACCCGTCGCCGCTCGCGATCTGCTCGGGGCTCAGGTAGGACTCGGCCATCTGGACGAAGGCCGGGTCGGTCCACGTGGGCCCGTGCACGCCGTTGGTGATCGAGGTGATCGGCACCTCGGAGACGTCGAAGCCGGGCCACAGCTGGTGGAACATCCCGCGGGAGACCTTGCCGTGGAGCCGGGCCACGCCGTTGGCCAGGCGCGCGGTGCGCAGGCCCATGACGGCCATGTTGTAGACCGAGCGGTCCCCGCCCTCGAAGTCCTCGGTGCCGAGCGCGAGGATCTTCTCGACCGGGACGCCGGGCAGCTCGGCCGAGCCGCTGAAGTGCTCGCGGACGAGCTCGCGGGAGAAGCGGTCGATGCCGGCGGGCACGGGGGTGTGCGTGGTGAAGACGGTGCCGCCGCGCACGGCCTCGAGGGCCGCCTCGAAGCTCAGGCCCTCGGCCTCGACGAGCTCACGGATGCGCTCGATGGCGAGGAAGCCGGCGTGGCCCTCGTTGGCGTGGTAGACCTGCGGCGCCGGGCCGCCGGTGAGGCGGGCGTGCAGGCGCAGGGCCTTGACCCCGCCCATGCCGAGGAGGAGCTCCTGCTTGAGGCGGTGCTCGGGGGAGCCGCCGTAGAGGCGGTCGGTGACCTTGCGGCTGGCCTCGTCGTTGTCGGTGATGTTGGAGTCGAGGAGGAGCAGCGGGACGCGGCCGACGTCGGCGCGCCACACCTGGGCGTGCAGCTGGTGTCCACCGGGCAGGGGCAGGCTCACGCGCGCGGGGGTTCCGTCGGCCTCGCGCAGCAGGGTGAGGGGCAGGTTGTCCGGGTCGAGCAGCGGGTAGGTCTCGTGCTGCCAGCCCTCGCGGGTGAGGGACTGCTTGAAGTAGCCCGCGCCGTAGAGGAGGCCGACGCCGATGATCGGCACCCCGAGGTCCGAGGCGGACTTGAGGTGGTCACCGGCGAGGATGCCCAGGCCGCCGGAGTACTGGGGCAGCACCGCGGTGATGCCGAACTCGGCGGAGAAGTAGGCGATGGCGTCGGGCTTGTCCTCGGCGTGGAAGGACTCCTGGTACCAGCGCGGCTGCTCGAGGTACTCGCGCAGGTCGGCGTCGAGCTCGTGGACGCGGGCGACGAGCGCCTCGTCACGCGCGAGCTCCTCCAGGCGCGCCTTGCCCAGCTCCCCGAGCAGCTCGATCGGGTCGCCGTGGAGGGCCTGCCAGCGTTCCGGGTCGAGCGACTCGAACAGGGCCCGGGTGGGCTCGTGCCACGAGAACCGCAGGTTCTGGGCGAGGGTGTCCAGCGGAGCGAGGGGCTCGGGCAGGACCGTGCGGACGGTAAATCGACGGATGGCTCTCACCCGGCCGAGTGTAACCCTGTTCCCGCAACATTTTCAGGGGCTTACGGCCCGTTTCAGCGCGGGTGGACGGCCTCGGCCAACGGGCCAGTCTGGCCGACGGCGCCGGGCGGCGCAGCCCGGGCCCCCAGCGGTCGACCACAGCCCGCCACGTCGATAGGTTCGTGACCGTGAGTCCCGCACAGCGCACCTCCCAGTCCTCGGCGCGAGCAGCCGCGCCCACGCCACCGCCCACGCCCGCCGTGCCACGCCCCGCGTCGGCCACCCCCATCGGCCGGATCCCGGTCATCGAGCTCGCCCCCGTCGTCGAGGGCGGGCGCTGGCCCGCCAAGGCCGTCACCGGTGAGGCGGTCCGGGTGCAGGCGACCGTCTTCCGCGAGGGGCACGACGCCGTCGCCGCCACCGCCGTCCTCACCGGCCCCGACGGCGTCGAGCACAGCCGCGTGACGATGGACCCGGTCGACCCGGGCCTGGACCACATGGAGGCCTGGCTCGTCCCCGACCGCGTGGGCGACTGGACCTTCCACGTCGAGGGCTGGTCCGACCCGTACGGCACGTGGCTGCACGACGCGCCGCTCAAGGTGAACGCCGGCGTCGACGTCGAGCTCATGCTCACCGAGGGGGCGCTGCTCCTCGAGGCCGCCGCCGCCCGGCCCGAGCTGCCCGCCGAGGCGCGCACCGTCCTCACCGACGCCGTCACCGCCCTGCGCGACGCCGGCCGCCCGCCGGCCGCCCGGCTCGCCGCGGGCACCGCCGAGGAGGTCCGCGACGCGCTCGCCGCCCACCCGGTGCGCGAGTACGTCACCCCCAGCGCCGCCTACCCGCTGCGGGTGGACCGCCCGCTCGCGCTCGTCGGCTCCTGGTACGAGTTCTTCCCACGCTCCGAGGGGGCGCGCTTCGACCCCGAGAAGGGCGGCTGGGTCTCTGGGACCCTGCGCACCGCCGCCGAGCGCCTGCCCGCGATCGCGGACATGGGCTTCGACGTCGTCTACCTCACCCCGGTCCACCCGATCGGCACGACGAACCGCAAGGGCCGCAACAACACCCTCACCGCCCAGCCGGGCGACCCGGGTTCGCCCTACGGCATCGGCTCCCCCGAGGGCGGCCACGACGCCATCCACCCCGAGCTCGGCACCTTCGCGGACTTCGACGCCTTCGTCGCCCGCGCCCGCGAGCTCGGCATGGAGGTGGCCCTCGACATCGCGCTCCAGGCCTCCCCGGACCACCCGTGGGTCACCGAGCACCCCGAGTGGTTCACCCGGCGGGCCGACGGCACCATCGCCTACGCCGAGAACCCGCCCAAGAAGTACCAGGACATCTACCCGCTCAACTTCGACAACGACCCCGAGGGCATCTACCACGCGGTCCGCGACATGCTCCAGGTGTGGATCGACCACGGCGTCACCGCCTTCCGGGTCGACAACCCCCACACCAAGCCGCTCGACTTCTGGGAGCGCATCCTCACCGACGTGCGCGAGTCCCACCCCGAGGTCGTCTTCCTCTCCGAGGCCTTCACCCGCCCGGCGATGATGCGCACCCTCGCGGCCGTCGGCTTCCACCAGTCCTACACGTACTTCACGTGGCGCACGACGAAGGAGGAGGTGGCCGAGTACCTCGAGGAGGTGGCCAACGAGACCTCCGACGTGCTGCGGCCGAGCTTCTGGCCCACGACCCACGACATCCTCACCCCGTACATGCAGACCGGCGGGGTGGCGGCCTTCGCGATCCGCGCGGTGCTCGCGGCGACCGGCTCGCCGACGTGGGGCATCTACTCCGGCTACGAGCTCGTCGAGAACGTCGCCCGGCCCGGTGCCGAGGAGCAGATCGACAACGAGAAGTACGAGTTCAAGGCCCGCGACTGGTCCCGGGCCGAGCACATCGGCATCTCCCACCTCCTCACCGAGCTCAACCGCATCCGCCGTGCCCACCCGGCGCTGCAGCGGCTGCGCGGGCTCACCGTCCACCCGACGACGGACGACGCGACCGTGTGCTTCTCACGGCACGTGCCCGCCCACCTGTCGCCGACGGGCCAGACCGACACCGTCGTCGTCGTCCTCACCCTCGACCCCTTCACCACCCGGGAGGGCACCATCGACCTCGACCTCACCGCGCTCGGCCTGCCCGAGCCGGCCCCGGGCAGCGACCCGGGCACCCCGCTCCTGGCCGCGACCGACGAGCTGTCCGGCGAGACCTACTTCTGGGGCCGGCAGCCCTACGTCCGGCTCGACCCCCACCAGCGCTGCGCGCACGTCCTGTCGGTGAGGTCGCTGTGAGCCCGAACAACCCCGTGCGGGCCCTGACCGCCCGCACCGACCCCATCCCGCGCCTCGGTGGCGGCGAGCGCCCCGGCCTCTCCGACGACCCCGAGTGGTACCGCACCGCGGTGTTCTACGAGGTCCTGCTGCGCGCCTTCGGCGACTCCGACGGTTCGGGGACCGGTGACCTGCGCGGGCTCATCGACCGCCTCGACTACCTCCAGTGGCTGGGCGTCGACTGCCTGTGGATCCCGCCCTTCTACCCCTCACCGCTGCGCGACGGCGGCTACGACGTCGCCGACTACACCGCGGTGGCCTCGGAGTACGGCACCGTCGAGGACTTCCAGGAGCTCCTCGAGGAGGCCCACTCCCGCGGGCTGCGGATCATCATCGACCTCGTCATGAACCACACGAGCGACCAGCACCCGTGGTTCCAGGCCTCCCGGGCGATGCCCGACGGCCCCTACGGCGACTTCTACGTGTGGAGCGACGACAACACCAAGTACGGCGACGCCCGCATCATCTTCGTCGACACCGAGACCTCGAACTGGTCCTTCGACCCGGTGCGCCGCCAGTACTACTGGCACCGCTTCTTCTCCCACCAGCCGGACCTCAACTTCGAGAACCCCAAGGTCATCGAGGCGATGTACGACGTCGTCCGGTTCTGGTGCCGCATGGGCGTGGACGGCTTCCGGCTCGACGCCGTGCCCTACCTCTTCGAGGAGGAGGGCACGAACTGCGAGAACCTCCCGCGCACCCACGAGTTCATCCGGGACCTGCGCGCGATGGTCGACCGGGAGTTCCCGGGCACCCTCATCCTCGCCGAGGCGAACCAGTGGCCCGAGGACGTCGTCGAGTACTACGGCACCGAGACCGCGCCCGAGTGCCACATGTGCTTCCACTTCCCGGTGATGCCGCGCCTGTTCTACGCGCTGCGCGAGCAGCGGGCGCACGCGATCCGCGACATCCTCGCCGACACCCCGGCGATCCCGCACGGCGCCCAGTGGGCGACCTTCCTGCGCAACCACGACGAGCTCACCCTCGAGATGGTCTCCACCGAGGAGCGCGCCGCCATGTACGGCTGGTACGCCGAGGACCCGCGCATGCGCGCGAACGTCGGCATCCGGCGGCGGCTGTCCCCGCTGCTGGGCAACTCCCGGGCGGAGATCGAGCTCGCGCACGCGCTGCTCCTGTCCCTGCCGGGCAGCCCGTACCTCTACTACGGCGACGAGATCGGGATGGGGGACAACATCTGGCTGCCCGACCGGGACGCCGTGCGCACCCCCATGCAGTGGTCCCCGGACCGCAACGCCGGCTTCTCCACCGCCGACCCGGGCAAGCTCTACCTGCCGCTCGTCCAGTCGCTGGTCAACCACTACCAGGCGGTCAACGTCGAGGCGCAGTACGCGACGCCCACCTCCCTGCTCCACTGGGTGCGCGGCATCCTCGAGGTGCGCCGCGCCCACCCGGTGTTCGGGACCGGCAGCTTCGAGTTCCTCGAGGTGGACAACGACGCCGTCCTCGCCTTCGTCCGCGAGGACGAGAACGAGGCGGTCCTCTGCGTCATGAACCTCGCCAACACCCCGCGCGCCGCCCACATCCAGGCACCGCGCTTCGCCGGGCGGCAGCTGACCGACATCTTCGGCGGGGCGGTCTTCCCGGCCGTGGACGCGGGCGGCCAGGTGACGGTCACCCTCGGCTCGCGCGACTTCTTCTGGCTGCGGGTCGATGCCGTGGCCACGCCCGTGGCCCCGCCCCGGCGAGCGCCCCCTCGGCGGGCACGCCGCACGAGCCGCTGCCGCCCGCGGACCACCGGGAGCCCTGATGCCCACCCTCACCCCGCCGTTCCCCGACTTCCTGCCCGAGTGGGTCGCGCGGCAGCGCTGGTACACGGCCAAGGGCCGCACGCCCCTGCTGCGGCGCGTCGGCGGCCTACGCCACCAGGACCCGGACGGCGAGGTGGGCGTGGAGACCTGGCTCGTCCAGGACGACGGCGGCCCCTCCCCCGTCGTCTACCAGGTGCCGCTCACCTACCGCGGCGCGGCGGTGCCCGAGCTCGAGCACGCGCTCGTCGCGCAGGCCGAGCACTCCGAGCTCGGCCCCCGGTGGATCTACGACGGCTGCCACGACCCCGTCTACGCGCGGCTGCTCCTCACGACGATCCTCGAGAGCGGCACGGCCGAGTCCGACGGCGGGGCGCAGTACGGGCGCGCCTCGGGGCACCGCGCGAGCGGCGACGGCGCCATGGGCGCCCACACCGGCGGTGAGCAGATGCGGGTGCTGCGCGGGGAGCAGTCCAACACCTCGGTCATCTTCGAGGGCGAGGACGGCCCGCCGGTCATCTGCAAGGTCTTCCGGGTGCTCGCCGACGGCCGCAACCCCGACGTCGTCGTCCAGGAGGCGCTCGCCGCCGCGGGCAGCACGCGCGTGCCCGCCCCGCTCGGGGACCTCTACGGGGAGTGGACCGGTCCCGCCGGGGAGCGCCAGCACGGCCACCTCGCCTTCGCCCAGGAGTTCCTCCCCGGCGTCGAGGACGCGTGGCGGGTGGCGGTGCGTGCGGCGACCGACGGCGAGCACCTCGGCGAGCGGGCCGCGCACCTGGGTGCCGCCGTCGCCTCCGTCCACCGCGACCTCGCGGCCGCCTTCCCCACCCACGAGGCCACCGAGCCGGTCCGCGCCCAGCTGCGCGCCACGTGGCGCGACCGGGCGACCGCCGCGCTCCTCGAGGCGCCCGAGCTCGAGGAGCACCGCGAGGCGATCGCCGCCGTCTACGCCCGCACCGAGGAGGCGGCCTGGCCGGGCCTGCAGCGGATCCACGGCGACCTCCACCTCGGGCAGGTCATCGAGGCCCCCGGGCGCGGGTGGCTGCTCCTCGACTTCGAGGGCGAGCCGCTGCGGCCGCTGGGTGAGCGCACCGCCCCCGACCTCGCCCTGCGCGACGTCGCCGGCATGCTGCGCTCCCTCGACTACGCCGCCGGCGCGGCCCAGCGCGAGCACGGCGCCGACGTGGCCGCGGACTGGGTGGCGCGGGCACGCGGCGCGTTCCTCGACGGCTACGCCCGCGAGGCCGGCCGCGACCCGCGGGAGGACGCCGAGCTGCTCGCCGCCCTCGAGCTCGACAAGGCCCTGTACGAAGCGGTCTACGAGGCGCGCAACCGGCCCGCGTGGCTGTCCATCCCGGTGAGCGGGGTGCGGCGGCTGCTCGGGACGACCGCCCCGTGACCTTTCTCGCGCGACAGCACGGACGTGATGGAAGAGTGGACGACATGACCAATGACGAGCGCCCGGCACCGGCCCCCGCCCCCACCGCCCCCGGGCCTGCCCCGTCGACCACGGCGTCCTCCACGCCGTCGCCGCGGGCCTGCACCACCAGCCGCACGACGTCCTCGGCCCGCACGTCGGCGAGGACGCCGTCACCATCCGCACGCTGCGGCCCTGGCCGACGCCGTCGTCCTCGTCACCGCCGACGGTCGCCGGCCCTTCGAGCACGAGGCCGAGGGCGTGTGGGTGACCTCGGTGCCCGGCACCGAGGTGCCCGACTACCGGCTCGAGGCCACCTACGGGACCGACACCCACCAGACCGACGACCCCTACCGCTTCCTGCCCACCCTCGGCGAGCTGGACCTCCACCTCGTCGGCGAGGGGCGCCACGAGGAGCTGTGGAACGTCCTGGGCGCCCACGTGCGCCGCTACCCCTCCGCGCTCGGCGACGTCACCGGCACGTCCTTCGCGGTGTGGGCGCCCAACGCGCGCGCCGTGCGCGTCAAGGGCGACTTCAACTCCTGGGACGGGCGCACCGCGGCGATGCGGTCCCTCGGCTCCACCGGCGTGTGGGAGATCTTTCTGCCGGGCGTCGGCTCCGGTGCCCGGTACAAGTTCGAGATCCAGTACCGCGACGGCACGTGGCACGAGAAGGCCGACCCGATGGCCCGCGCCGCGGAGCACCCGCCGGCCACGGCGTCGGTCGTCACCGAGTCCCACTACGAGTGGCAGGACGAGGAGTGGATCGCGCGCCGCGCCGCGACCGACCCGCACTCCGGCCCGATGAGCGTCTACGAGGTCCACCTCGCCTCGTGGCGCCCCGGCCTGAGCTACCGCGACCTCGCCGTCGACCTCGTCGACTACGTCGCCGGGCTCGGCTTCACCCACGTGGAGTTCATGCCGGTCGCCGAGCACCCCTTCGGCGGCTCGTGGGGCTACCAGGTGACCTCCTACTACGCCCCGACGGCGCGGATGGGCGGCCCCGACGACTTCCGCCACCTCGTCGACGCGTTCCACCAGGCCGGGATCGGCGTCATCATGGACTGGGTCCCGGCGCACTTCCCCAAGGACAGCTGGGCGCTGGCCCGCTTCGACGGCACCCCGCTGTACGAGGACCCGGACCCGCTGCGCGGGGAGCAGCCCGACTGGGGCACCCTCGTCTTCAACTTCGGGCGGCGCGAGGTCCGCAACTTCCTCGTCGCCAACGCGCTGTACTGGCTCGAGGAGTTCCACATCGACGGTCTGCGCGTGGACGCCGTCGCCTCGATGCTCTACCTCGACTACTCCCGCCAGCCCGGCCAGTGGCGCCCCAACGAGCACGGCGGCCGGGAGAACCTCGAGGCGATCAGCTTCCTCCAGGAGACCAACGCGACCGCCTACCGCCGGGTCCCGGGGATCGTCATGATCGCCGAGGAGTCCACCGCGTGGCCGGGCGTCAGCGCCCCCACCGACCAGGGCGGCCTGGGCTACGGGCTCAAGTGGAACATGGGCTGGATGAACGACACCCTGCGCTACCTCGCGGAGGAGCCGATCAACCGGCGCTACCACCACGGGGAGCTCACGTTCTCGCTCGTCTACGCCTTCTCCGAGCAGTTCGTCCTGCCGCTGAGCCACGACGAGGTCGTCCACGGCAAGGGCTCGCTCGTGCGCAAGATGCCCGGTGACCGCTGGCAGCAGCTCGCCGGCGTGCGCGCCCTGCTCGCCTACCAGTGGTCCCACCCGGGCAAGCAGCTGCTCTTCATGGGCGGGGAGTTCGCCCAGGAGGAGGAGTGGTCGGAGTCCCGCGGGCTGGACTGGCACCTGCTCGACAACCCGGCGCACGCCGGGACCGCCGACCTCGTGCGCCGCCTCAACGACGTCTACCGCGCCCACCCGGCGCTCTTCGCCGACGACTTCTCCCCCGCCGGCTTCCAGTGGATCGAGGCGGGCGACGGCGACCACAACGTCATCAGCTTCCTGCGCACCGACCCGACGGGCCAGGGCCGCGACGTCGCGTGCATCGTCAACTTCGCCGGGGCCCCGCACGAGGACTACCGGGTGGGCCTGCCCCACGCGGGCACCTGGGTGGAGATCCTCAACACCGACGCCGAGGAGTACGGCGGCTCGGGCGTGGGCAACCTCGGCCGCGTGGTGGCCGAGGAGCTGCCGTGGAACGGCCGCCCGGCGTCGGCGCGCCTGCGCATCCCGCCGCTGGGAGCCCTCTGGCTCACCCCGGAGAGCTGACCCCCGCCCCGCCCCCCCATATGCGCGAAAGCGCTGCCCGCCGGCCGGGGCAGCGCTTTTCTCGCGCATATGGGGAGTGTGGGTGGGTGGGGGCGGCCTCAGTAGAGGGCGCTCGCCAGGTTGCGGCGGGCCTCGGCCACGAGCGGGTCGGTGCTGCCGACGATCTCGAAGTACTCGACGACGCGCTTGCGCGCCTCCTCGCGGTCCTCGCCCGCCGTTGCCCGGACGACGGCGATGAGCCTGTCGAAGGCGGCCTGCGGCTGGCCCGCGGCGACCTCCGCGTCGGCCGCCGCGAGGTGGGCGGCGACGTCGGTGAGAGCGCGCCCTCGGCGTCGGCGACCGCCTGCAGGCCACCGGCGCTGGCGGTGCGGATGATGAGCTCGACCTGCGCGAGCGCCGCGGTCGCCTCGTGGTCCGCCGGGTTCTCCTTGAGCGCGCGGCGGTAGGCGTCCGCGGCAGCGGCGTAGTCCTCGCGCTCGATCGCCTCCAGCGCCTCCGCATGGAGCGGGGGCAGCGGGGGCTCCTCCCGTGCGGCGGGCTCCTCCTCGGCGCCCGCGCCGCTCACCGTGCCGGTGACCCCGGCCTGACCGGCGACGCGCAGCAGCTCCTCGAGGACGGCGCGCAGCTGCTCCTCGGGGTAGTCGCCCTGGTACAGCGGGACGGGCTGGCCGCGGACGATGGCGACGACGGTCGGCACCGCCTGCACCTGGAAGGCCTGGGCGATCTGCGGGCTGGTCTCGACGTCCACCCGGGCGAGCTGGAAGCGTCCGCCGAAATCGGTGGCCACCTTGGCGAGCACCGCGGACGGGCCGCCGGCGTACTCGGCCGACACCTCGACGACGACCGGCACGCGCATCGACAGCTCGACGGTCTGCTGGAAGGTCGCCTCGGTGACGTCGACGATGATCGGCTCGTCCGCGGCGGCACCGGCCGGCGCCGCGGGCTGGGGCGGGCGGGCCAGGGCTGAGAGGTCAACGGCTCCGTGCAGGTTGATCGAGGGCTGGCTCATCGGTGTCCTTGCTGTGTGCGGTGAGGTCCTGACGACGACGTTACCCCTCGCCGTCGTCCTCCTCCTCATCCTCGGGAGCCCGCTCGCTCTCACCGACGTTCGCGAGCACCTGCGTCGCGCCGAGGACGGCGACCGGCTCCTCGCTGCCCTCGGGCGGCACGGAGAAGGCGACCGGGATGAGGTAGTGGGCGCGGGCCTCGCCGTCGATGCGGGGGTCCTGCTCCATGAGGAGACCGAGGTCCCCGCCGGCCTCGAGGGTCGAGCCCTCGACCGTGCGGCGAAGGTTGAGGCGGCCGTCGATGACCCCGACGACGAGCGCGCCGCCCTCGGCGGTCTGCATGGCCGAGACGGAGCCCTCACGCACGTCGTAGCTCTCGCGCACCTCGCCGGCGACCTCGACGGTCTCGCGCAGGGCGGAGATCATCTCGGCGTAGCCGGTGCGGAAGGGGTCCTCGGCGAAGAGCGCGGAGGCCTCGCCGTCCGGGTCGGCCAAGAGCTCGGCGTAGCGGGCGACGGTCTCCTGCGGGGTGGCGACCAGCCCCTCGGCGTCGGGCGCCAGCTGGGGGCTGCCGGCGTCGGGGCGCGCGGTGCTCGGGGTCTGCGCGCCCGGCAGCAGCGTGGTCCAGAACCACAGCTTGTACTGGCTGCGGGCGTCGTCCTGGGTGAGGACGAGCAGGAGCGGCAGGTTCGCGTCGTCGGGCACGTGGGAGACGACGTAGAGCGAGCGGGGCCACTCGTCGGTGGCGGCGACGACCTCGACCTGGCTGTTCGTCGTCAGCGGGGTGGGCGTGCGCTCCCCGTCGGAGGCCGCGCTGAGGCGGTACTCCGCCTGGCGCATCGCCAGCGCGGGGCCGGTGACGCGGTCGGTGAGCAGGTCGGGGTCGAGCGCGGCGTCGGCCTCGTCGACGGTCTCCTCGACGTCGGCGAGGATCCGCTCGATGCGGTCCTCGTCGAGCACCGGCAGCGGCGCGGTGGCGGCCGGCTCGGGCGCGGGCCGCGGGACGTCCTCCGCGCAGCCCGCGAGGAGCAGCGCGGTGACCGCGGCGCCGGCGGCGAGCCGGGCGCCCCGGTGCCGGGGGTGGGGGTGGCGCCGGTCATCGTCGCTCCTCTCCGTCGTCGTCCATGGGCTGGGTGGGTGGGGTGGTGGGGCCGGCGGCGGTGCCGCCGAAGCCCAGACCGAGCGCCACGACGGCGGGGCGGGGGTGTACGTCGTCGTCGTCCTCGGGTGAGCCGTCCGGGGTGCCGGCAGGCTCCTCCGGTGCGGACGGGGCCGGCTCAGCGGGCTCGTGCGGCTCCGGCTCGGAAGGCTCGTGCGGCCCAGGCGCGGCCTGCTCGGCCACGAAGGGCTTGCCCTGCTCAGCCTGCTCGGCCACGAGAGGCTCGGCCTGCTCAGCCTGGTCGGCCACGAGGGGCTCGGCCTCCTCGGGCGCAAGCTCGACAGGTTCCGGCTCCGGCTCATCGGCGAGGCCGTCGGCCGTCGCCTCGGGTGCGAGGTCGCCGTCGGCGGCGGTCGGCTCCCACTCGCCGGTCACGTCGTCGGGCGCGGGGGTGGCGCGTGTGTCATCGACGGGCTCGGCGTCGACGATGTCACTGTGCCCGGGTGCGAGCGGGATGCGAGGCACGGCTCCGCCGTCGGCCTCGGCCCGCTCACGGGCCAGCGTCTGCTCGAGCTCGCGGATCTGGCGGCGGGTGAGGCGCTCACCAGTGCCCGGGTCGGTGTCGGAGATGCTGCGCGCCGGCGTCGGGCCCTCCGCGCGGGCGGCGTCACGGCGCTCCCGCTCGCGGCGGGCAAGGGTCTCGAGCACGAGCATCGTCACGCCGGCCACGAGGGCGAGGACGCCGACGACGATCCCCGGGACGAGCCACGGGGTGCTGACCTCACGGCCCCACTCGAGCTCGATCTCCGGCGCAGGGCCGGTGCCGTCGGTCGCGGCGACGAGGCTCCAGCGGCCGGGGCTGTCGGACCAGCTGAGCTCGGCGGAACCGGTCGAGACGGTCTCCACGACCCACAGGTCCGAGCCGGCGGGGTTCGGGAGGCCGGGTGTCTCCTCCGCGGGCTCCTCGGCCGGGGCGTCGGTGGGGGCGGCCTGCAGGTCACCGGTGACGACCTCGGTGGTGAGCTCCTCCCAGGAGGACAGGCCCGTCACCCGCATGTGGTCGGCGCCGCCGAGCCAGGCCTCGACCTCCGAGGTGCGCCCGATGGCGAGGACCACCTGCTCGTCGTCGCCGGCCGTGGCGCGCACGGTGACCTCGGGGTCGACGGCGTCGAGGACGCCGGGGCCACTGACGATGACGGGCACGTCGGGACGCTCGCCGAGCGTGAGCGTCGCGGTGTCGGAGGAACGCACGACGACGGCTGCGATCACGGAGGCCAGGATGACGAGCACGCCGGCCAGGGCGAGCATGAGGGGCAGTCTGCGTCGGGTCACGGGGTGAGGCTTCCTCCCAGGTGGGCGCGGGTGCGACGTCTCAGGATACGCCGGTGGTCGCGGGGGTCGCGTTATCAGGTTGTGACCAAAGTGCGACGATCCCGCGTGGGCTCGGTACGACCCCGGTGGCCCGTCGGGGGCCCCGGTTACGCTGAGCCCGGCCCGCACGAGCGTGCCGACCCCTGAGCAGGAGGACAGATGAGCGAGGACCAGTCCGTGTTCCCCGTGGTCATGCGCGGGTACGACCGCGCGCAGGTGGACCAGCGGGTGCACGCCCTGGAGACCGCGCTCGCCGGCGCCCGGCAGCAGGTGGCGGCGCTCGACGAGCGCACCATGCGGCTGTCCGGGGAGCTGTCCCAGGCGCAGCGCGAGCTGCGCGAGCGTGCCCAGCCCACCTACGCGGGGCTGGGAGCGCGCATCGAGCAGCTGCTCCGGTCCGCGGAGGAGCAGTCCGCCGGCGTCGTCGACCGGGCGCGCGCGCAGGCGGCGCAGGCCGTCGCGACGGCGGAGCAGCGGGCCGCCGAGCTCACCGAGCGCGCCGAGTCCGAGGCCGCCTCGCGGCTCGCCGCCGCCCGCCGCCAGTCCCTCGAGACGCTTGAGGACGCGCAGCGCCAGGCCGGCTCGGCCCTCGAGGTCGCCCAGCGCACGGCCGAGGAGATCGTGTCCTCCGCCGAGCGGGAGGCCGCGCGCGTCCAGGAGACCGTCCGCGACGAGGAGCAGCACCGCCGCGCCGACCTCGAGCGCGAGCTCGCGCTCACCCGGGCCACCGCCGAGCGCGAGGTCCTCGAGCTGCGGACCGCCACGGAGGCCGAGGCCACCCGTCTTCGGTCCGAGGCCACCGCGCTCCACCAGGAGGCGCAGAACGTCCTCGAGCAGGCGCGCGCCGAGGCGGAGCAGCTGCGTCACCGCGCCGAGCTCGAGGCCGCGACGCTGCGCGAGGAGACCGAGCGCGCCGCCGCCGCGGCCCAGGCCGAGGCCCGCGCTGCCACCACCGCGCTGGCCGAGGAGACCGAGCGCCGGGCCACCGACGCCGAGGCGCGTCTCGCCGAGGCCCTCGCCCGGACCGAGTCGGTCATCGCCGACGGCGACGCCGCGGCAGCCCGCCGGGTGGAGCAGGCGCGGGAGGAGGCCGAGCACGTCCTCGCCGAGGCGCGCGCGGAGTCCGAGCGCCTGCTGCACGAGGCCGCCGAGGCCGCGCAGGCCGAGCGCGACACGCTCGCCGCGGAGATCGCCGACCTCGCCCGCCAGCGCGAGGACATCACGACCTACCTCAACGAGCTCCGCGGCGTCCTCGCCACCCGGACGCCCGCGGGACCTGGCGCCCTCGCGGTGCCGGGGCTGTCGGACGAGGCAGCCACCCATCATGACGAGGGCGCCCGGGTCCCGGCCGACGCGGCCGCCGCAAGCGCCGCCGCAAGCGCCGCCGCGCAGGCTGCCACCACCTACGACGACGCGGCCGCCCAGGTTCCGGCCGACGCAAGCGCCGCCGACGCCCAGGCTGCGGCCACCCATGACGACGCCGCCGCCCAGCTCTCGGCCGACGCAAGCGCCGCTGACGCCCAGGCTCCGGCACCCGAGGCGGACCTGACCGACGCCGAGGCGGGCGATGCCGCGGTGACGGACGCCGACGTCGCGGCAGCCGAGGACGCGGACGTCGTCGAGGCGGCCGTCGTCGAGCAGGCCGACGAGGCGGCGAGCGCCGTCGAGGACGTCGACGAGCCCGCGGTTCCGGAGAAGCGTGCCCAGGCGGAGTCCGAGCGCGAGCCGCGGACCGAGGTCATGGACGCCATCTCGGGCGAGACCGCCGTCATCCCCGCCGTGAAGGACGAGCGCCGCTGACACGGTGTGGCATTCGGGTCCCCTGAGGACCCGAATGCCACACCCAGTGCTGGACCCGGTCACCAGGGCGGCACGAGCGCGAGCTCTTGGCTAGCCTGGACGTGGCGCGAACGACTGCCGCCGCGAGCCGGGACGACCCGCTCGCCAGCACGACCACGGGGACGGCCCCGTCAGAAGGACCCGGCCATGTCCACCGTCCGTTCCATCCTCACGCCCGCCGCCGTCGCGCGGCTGCTGCTCGGCTGGGGCGCCGTCCTCGCCCTCGCCCTGTCCGGCTCGCTGCTCGAGCCGCCCGTCACCGGGCCGGTGCTCGTCACGGCGCTCACGGCGATCGTCGGCGTCGTCCTCGTGTGCGCCTTCGGGGTCGTCCACGAGGCCGAGCACCTCGCGCGCCGTCTGGGCGACCCCTACGGCTCCCTCGTCCTCACGCTCTCGATCGTCGTCATCGAGGTCATCCTCATCTCCGCCGTCATGCTCGGCCCGGGTGAGCACGCGACGATCGCCCGCGACTCGGTCATGGCCGTCTCGATGATCATCCTCAACCTCGTCATCGGGCTCGCGCTCCTCGTCGGCGGGCGCAGGTACGGCGGCCTCGCGCCCAACCGGACCGGAACCTCGCAGTACCACGCGATGCTCGTCGTCCTCGTCGCGCTCGCCTTCGCGGTCCCGGCGGCCCTCGGCACCGGCGGCGCGTACACGGCGGGGCAGGCGGTGCCCGTCGTCCTCGTCACGGTGGTGCTCTACGCCTTCTTCCTCGCCCGGCAGACCGGCGCCCAGGCCGCGGACTTCCGCGAGGTCGCCACGGGGGCGGTCGCGCACAAGGACGTGGCCGCGCGGACCGGTGTCCGCGCCGTCGTCGCCGAGCACCGCTCCGAGGTCCTGCTGCGCGCCGGGCTGCTCCTCGCGACGGTGCTGCCGATCGTCCTGCTCTCCCACGACATGGCCGCCCTCCTCGACGACGGGCTCGGCCGGCTCGGCGCCCCCACCGCGCTGGCCGGTGTCCTCATCGCGATGGTCGTCTTCCTGCCGGAGTCGATCACCTCCGTACGTGCGGCCCTCGCCGGGGAGATCCAGCGGGTGAGCAACCTCTGCCACGGCGCCCTGGTGTCCACGGTCGGGCTCACGATCCCCGCCGTCCTCGTCATCGGCATGATCACCGGGCAGACCGTCGTGCTCGCCGAGTCTCCGGTCAACCTCCTGCTGCTGGGCGTCAGCCTGCTGCTGTCGGTGACGACCTTCTCCGCACCACGCGTCACCGCCACCCACGGCGCGGCGCACCTGGCGGTCTTCGCCGTCTACGCCGTCGCCGTCATGTCCTGACGGCGGCTACCGGACCATGCGGAGGTCGGCGATGCCGCCGAAGCGCTCCTCGACGCGGCGCTCGTCGGTGAGGACGAAACCGTTGCGCGCGTAGAAGCGCTGGGCGCGCTCGTTGCCCTCGGCCACCCACAGGTAGGCGGGCGCGTCACCGATCGCGTGCTCGAGGAGCGCCTGGCCCAGTCCCTGCCCGTGCCAGCGGGCGAGGACGTAGAGCGCGGACAGGAGGAGCGGCCGCACCTCCCCGGTGCCGGTGGCCTCGGCGCGGGAGAAGCCGGCGAGCTCACCGGTCTCCCGGACCGTGCCCACCCACGTGGTGCTGGAGTCGGGGTCCTCCAGGCGCCGCCTCCAGCGGTCCGGCCCCTCCTCCTCCATGCGGGCGTAGACGTGCTCGGGCACCTCGTCGGCGTAGGTCTCGCGCCAGGCGCGGACGTGGAGAGCGGCCAGGTCAGCGGCGTCGTCGGGACGCGCCGCGCGGATGTGGAGAGGTCCTGCCATGGGGCACACGGTAGGTCACCCGTCCCCGGTTGCGGACCGTGCGCGCCGCGCCCACCCTGACAGTCACCGCTACGACAGGAGTGACGATGAGCGACCGCCACGACCCCGAGCACCCCGCCAAGCCGGACTCCCCCACCGACATCAAGAAGCCGTCGTGGACCTACGTGCTGCGCAAGACGATCCGTGAGTTCAGCCGTGACGAGTGCACGGTGCTCGCGGCGGCGCTCACCTACTACGCGGTGCTGTCCCTGTTCCCCGCGCTCATCGCGCTCGCCTCGATCCTCTCCCTCGTGGGACAGGGTGAGCAGGGCGCGAGCCAGATCACCACGCTGGTCGAGGACACCCTCCCCGAGGACACGGCCAAGCAGCTCGAGCCCATCATCGAGAACATCACGAACGTCGGGGCGCCGGGCATCGGCCTCGTCATCGGTCTCCTCGTCGCGCTGTGGACCGCCTCGAACTACGTCACCGGTTTCGCCAAGGCGATGAACCGCATCTACGAGGTCCCCGAGGGCCGCCCGGTGTGGAAGCTGCGTCCCTGGACCTACCTCCTCACCCTCGTCCTGCTTCTCCTCGTCGCGCTCGCGATCGTCATCCTCGTCGTCAGCGGTCCCGTCGCCCAGACCGTCGGCGACCTCATCGGCCTCGGCTCCACCGCCGTCACGGTGTGGAGCATCGCCAAGTGGCCGGTCCTGCTCGCCATCGTCATCGTCATCATCGCGCTGCTCTACTACGGCGCCCCCAACGTCAAGCAGCCCAAGCTCAAGTGGATCAGCGTCGGCGCGGTCATCGCCATCGTCGTCGCCGCGCTCGCCACGGTCGGCCTCGGCTTCTACGTCGCCAACTTCGGCAGCTACAACGAGACCTACGGCGCCCTCGCCGGCGTCATCGTCTTCCTCCTGTGGCTGTACATCATGAACCTCGCCCTGCTCTTCGGTGCGGAGTTCGACGCCGAGCTCGAGCGCGGCCGCCAGCTGCAGGCCGGCATCGAGGCCGAGGAGAAGATCCAGCTCCCGGCGCGCGACACCAAGGCCGCGGAGAAGAAGGCCGAGCAGCGGAACGAGGACATCGACCGCGGCCGCGCCCTGCGTGAGTCGCACGGGCGTACCCAGGACGAGGACGCCGCCTCCTCCGGTGGCCGCCACTCGCGCAGCGACAGCTGACCACGGCCGGGTGGGCTCGCCGGAGGGCTCCGGCGGGCCCGTCCGGCCGTCTACGCTAGGACGGTGAGCGACGAGCGCGACTGGGCGCAGCAGCGGCGGGAGGCCGCGGCCGTCCACGCCGACATGCTCGAGCAGCGTCAGCGCGCCGAGCACGAGCGCGCCGCCCGGCTGCTCCGCGAGTTCGCCGCTGTCGCCCGCGACCGGCTCCCGGCCGAGCCGCTGCGGGTCCGTGGCTACGGCGGCCGCGGCGCGGCCCGCAGCGCACTCACCGGCTGGTACCTGCGCACCGACCGCTCCGCCGGGCTGAGCACCGACGGCGACTTCTACGTCCTCACCGCCCCGCTCGGTCTGCGCGAGCGGCTGCGCGGCGTCGACCTGCAGCCCACCCCGCCGCCCATGGTCCTCGGGGCCGGCGGCCGGGACGGGGAGTCCATCGACCTGCCCGACGCGCTCGAACGCCTGCTCCCCGGCTGGCGCACGCCCGGCTGAGCCGGGCGGCCCCTCAGGCCACGGAGGCGTGCAGCCGCCGCAGCGCCTGCGCGACGGCGGCCGGGTCCTCGACGGCGCTCATGTGCCCGGCCCGCGGGACGACGACGAGCTCGGACTCCCCGCCCAGGGCCCGTGCCATCACCTCCGCGGCCTCCTGGGTGCTCGTGAGGTCCTCCGCGCCGCGCAGCACGAGACCGGGCACCTCCAGGTCCTCGAGCGCGCTCAGGCGGGCGGGCCGGGCGGCCATCGCCCGCTGCGCCCACGCGATCCCGGCCGGCGTCCCCTGCGCCGCCCACCCGCGCACGCGGTCGACGACCTCCGGTCGCTCGACCCGGGTCGTCTCCCCCAGCACGACCTCGACCATCCCGGCCACCGCGTCGGCGCCGCTGCGTCCGGCCTCCTCGGCCATGCGCAGCCGGTTGGCGCGGGCATCGTCGCCGTCGGCGTCGGCCCGCGTGTCGAGGAGACCGACGGCGGCGAGCAGCCCGCGGTGCCGCTCCGCGATCGCGAGCGTGACGTAGCCGCCCATCGACAGGCCGGCGACGACGGCGCGGTCGACGCCCTCGCCGCGCAGGGTCGCGGCGACGGCGTCCGCGTAGGTCTCCAGCGACGGGCCGGGCTCCCGGGAGACCGCCGCGGCGAGGTCGTCGGGAGCCGGGGAGGCGCCGAAGCCGGGCGCGTCGAGGGTGAGGACGGGGACGTCGGCCAGCTGCGCGACGACGTCGTCCCACATGCGCGCGTCCAGCGGGAAGCCGTGGAGCAGGACGAGGGGCAGGCCGCTCGCCGGCCCGTGGCGGTGCAGGGCAAGAGGTGCGGTGCTCATCCTCCGAGGATGGCACGCCGGTGTCCCGGGCCGCACGCAGTCACGTGCGGCCCGGGACGTCCCGTCAGTCGGTGCTGACGTTCTCGTAGGCCCGCATGACGGTCGCCTGCGCGTCGGCGAGCGCCTCCTCGGGCGTCTTGTCCTCGAGCAGCGCCGCCGTCATCGCGTTGGTCAGCTCGTTGGTGATCTCCTGGCCCACCGGCGAGGCACCGAAGGACTGCCCGTACTCGACGACCTCGTAGTAGGTCTCGATCACCTGGTCGAAGGCCGCGTTGCCGGAGGGCTGCACGTGGGCCTCACGGATGGCCTGGTCGGCCTCGGGCGAGCCGGTGAACAGGCCGGTGTTGACCCCGCCCTCCTCCGCGATGGTGGCCGCCCGGGCCTCGCCCGCCGCCGTCCATGCGTCGAGGGAGGTCACCTCGACCATCCACGCGCACGCCCCGTCCGGGTTCTCCGCCCCGACCGGCACGACGAAGGCCGTGCCGCCGGCGACGGAGAAGTTCTCGCCGTTCGCGTCGCGGAAGGGCACGGCGCCGAGCTCGACCTGGTCGACGTAGGGCGACAGGACGTTGGGGTACCACTGCGCGTTGATCTGCGCGCCGACCTGGTCGGCGACGAACTGGTTCTGCTCGCCGAAGAAGTCGAAGGAGTCCGCGAAGCTCTTGTAGGGCGCGTAACCGCCCTGGGCGTCGATGATCGCCTTGACGTGCTCGATCGCGGCGACGTTGGCCGGGTCGTCGAGGGTGGGGGTGCCGTCGTCGTCGGTGAGGGAGCCGCCCATGCCGAGCACCCACAGCGGGGCCTGGCCGGTGGGCTGCGGGTCGAAGCCGAGCGTGCTCGGGTTGTTCCCGTTCGCGGCGTACATCGCCTCGACGGCGGGCAGGAGGACGTCGAGGTTCGAGGTGTCGATGGCCTCGTCCTCGACCCCGGCCGCGCTCATGACGTCCCGGTTCAGCAGCACCGCGGGGGGCTGGTAGAACTGCGGGGTCGCCCAGACCTGGTCCTGCCACCGCACGTCGTCGACGACGAAGGGGTACCAGTGCTCGTCGGGCACGACCTCGTGCGCCTCGAAGCACTGGTCGAGGGGCTGGACGAGCCCCTGCGCGGCGTAGGTGCCGACGTAGCGGCGGTCCATCTGGACGACGTCGGGCACGTCACCGCTGGCGATGCGGGTAGTGAACTTCTGGGCGTCGAAGCCCGTGGGGTCGAGCTGGATGTCCAGGTCGGTGAGGGTCTCCTCGGCGTGGTCGAGACGGGCCTGACCGACGTCGTCGGCGTTGTCGAAGGCCCACGCGTCGATGGCACCGGTGGCCTCGGCGGAGAAGGAGGTGCTCTCGCCGTCTCCCGAGCCGCCGCCGTCGTCGTCCGAGCCGCCGCAGGCCGCGAGGAGCAGGAGGGCCGGGACCATCCCTGTCGCGACGAGTGTGGAGTGACGCCTGTTCATGTCGTTCCCTTTCTCACGGTGGAGGGTGGACGGCGGGGCTCGTGAGGAGACCGCCTCACC
This sequence comes from Georgenia sp. Marseille-Q6866, assembly GCF_965111665.1. NCBI lineage: Bacteria > Bacillati > Actinomycetota > Actinomycetes > Allobogoriellales > Allobogoriellaceae > Georgenia > Georgenia sp. Marseille-Q6866. Next base: position 163,026 of record NZ_CBCOOR010000003.1, read on the forward strand.
CCTTGCGGCCGGTGGTCGCGATGCCCTCGATGAAGTACCGCTGCCCGAAGGCGAACAGGACGAGCATCGGCAGGGTGACGAGGAGCGAGGCGACCATGACGTACTGGTAGTCGCCGTGGCCGCCCGCCGTCGGGCTGTAGCGGGTCATCGCGTAGGCGATGCCCAGGGGCGCGGTGAAGTCCTCGACGCCGCCGGCGTTGAGGTAGATGAGCGCCGCCTGGAGGTTGTTCCAGCTGGCCTGGAACTCGAAGAGGAAGACGATGATGAACGAGGGGATCGACAGCGGCATGACGATCCGCCAGAAGATCCGCCAGTAGCTCGCCCCGTCCATCCGCGCCGCCTCGAAGAGCTCGCGCGGCAGGCCGAGGAGGAACTGGCGCTGGAGGAAGATGTAGAACGCCGAGCCGAAGAGGTTGAAGGCCCACAGCGGGGCCCACGTGCCCAGCAGGCCGATCTCCTTCCAGATGAGGTAGGTCGGCACCATCGTCACGGCGCCGGGCAGCATCATCGTGCCGAGCACGAGCCCGAAGAGGGCGTTGCGTCCCGGGAAGCGGAAGTGCGCGAAGCCGAAGGCGACCATCGTGCTCGAGATCGCCACGGTGGTGGCGGCGAGGAGCGCGATCGCGAGGCTGTTGAACAGCCAGCTCGTCAGCGGGAGCTGCTCCCAGACGTCGGCGTAGTTCGACCACACGAAGGTCTCGGGGATGAGCTTGTTGTCGAAGACCTGCCCGCGCGGCTTGAGGCTGGCGGCCAGCAGCCACGCGAAGGGGTACATGAAGACGAGGGCGAAGAGGATGACGAGCACCCACAGCACGACCTTGCCGGGCGTGAAGCGGAACGGGGGCTTGCGCCGTCGTCGGGTGCCGTAGCGCTCGGTGCCGGCCGCCTCGTCGGCGATGCGGTCGGTGGCGACGACCGCCTCGGGTGAGTTGAGAGCCGACATCAGCGCTGCCCCTCGTAGAAGACGAGCCGGTTGCCGACGCGCACCTGGATGACCGTGACGATCATGATGATGACGAACATGAGCCAGGCCATCGCCGAGGCGAAGCCGAAGTTGAACTGCCGGAAGGCCTGCTGGAAGAGGTAGACGGCGTAGAAGAGCGAGGCCTCCGGGGCGGCGTTGTTCTGGTCGCGCCAGAACAGGAGATAGGCCTGGTCGAAGGTCTGGAACGCGGCGATGCTCAGGACGATGACGTTGAAGAACAGCGCCGGGGAGATCATCGGGAGGGTGATCCAGAAGAACTGGCGCACCGGTCCGGCGCCGTCGATCGAGGAGACCTCGTAGAGCTCCTGGGGCACGTTCTTGAGGGCCGCGAGGAAGATGACCATCGTGCCGCTCACCGCCCACAGCGACATGAGGACGATCGAGGGCTTGACCCAGTCCGGGTCGACGAGCCACTGCGGGCCGTCGATGCCGATCGCGGCGAGGCCCTGGTTGATGGCGCCGGTGTTGCCGTTGAGGAGGAGGAAGAAGACGGCGGCGGTCGCGACGGCCGGGGTCATCTTCGGCAGGTAGTAGATCGTGCGGAAGACGCCGCTGCCCCTTCCCAGCCTGGACAGCAGGAGGGCCAGCGTGAGGGCGAAGACGATCTCGAGCGGGACGAGCATGATCGCGTAGAAGAGCGTGTTCGCCAGCGAGGTCGCCACCCGCGGGTCCTCGATGAGGTTCTCGAAGTTCCGGGTGCCCACGGGCCGCATCGCCCCGGTGGCGAGGTTGTAGTCGCTGAAGGCGATGAACAGGCTCCACACCATGGCGCCCGCGGTGAAGATGAGGAAGCCGACGATCCACGGGGAGATGAAGAGGAGGCCGGTGAGGGCCTCACGGCGGTTGTAGCGGACGTTGCGCCGGCTCTTGCGCGCCTTGCGGGCAGCGGACGGCGAGCCCCCCGCACCCAGCGTGACGGACTCAGCCACCGGAGGGTCCGCTTGTGCTCGTGCCGTCGTGCGGCGCCATCCGTCGTCCCTTCGCCCAATCGTCCCGGCACCCTTGCCAGATCGCGACACTATCGGCGCCCCACGGCTCCGGCAACAGGTGGAGAAGCGCTTCTTCGGGGGGCCGTTCACCGGGCGGTGGTGTGGGAGCCGGGCTGGGCCCGATGTCAGTGGCCCGTCGTACGCTTTGCACAAGCGTTCGACCAGGGGAGGTGCCGGTCATGACCACGACGACGACGTCGCCCACCGGCCCTGCCCCGCTCGCTGGGCAGGTGCGCGCCGGCGTGGCGGCTCTCCTGTCCGGCGCCCCCGGGACGGGCGCCGGTGGGTGGACCGGTGAGGAGCGCGAGGCGGTCGTGGCCGAGCTCGACGCGGCGATCCAGGAGCTCACCGTCTACCGGGGCCAGATCCTCCTCGCCCACCGGAACGACGGCCGCTGGGGCTCGGTGCAGGACCGGGACTTCGCCGACTACCGCTCCCGCTCCACCGGCATCGGCCGCGGCGCCGCGCTCGGGGACCTCAGGCTCGCCGAGGGGCTCGAGGCCATGCCCGCGGTCGCCGAGGCGGTGGAGCGGGGCGAGGTGACCCTCGAGCACGCCAGGGCGCTCACCCGCCTCCGCGAGAAGGCGTCCCCCGAGGTGCAGGACGCGCTGGCCGGCGGCGGCCTCGACACCCTCCTCGAGCGGGCCACCCGCCGCGGCCTCACGGCGCCCGAGCTGGGCAAGGAGGCCAGGGCCGGGGCCGCCCGGGTGGCCGCCGCGGCCGCACGGGCCGAGTTCGAGGCCGTCCGCCGCCGCCGGTCCCTCACCATGCGCAAGCACGCCGGCGGCGTCGCCGGGGAGTTCTTCCTCGACCCAGTCGCCGGTGACGAGCTCCGCATCGCGCTGGAGGCCATCACCGGCCGGCCCGCGGCCGACGACGACCGCACCCGTGAGCAGCGGATGGCCGACGCCCTGTCCACCATGGCGAGCCGGACCCTGCAGGTGGGCTCGGACCTCAACGGTGCGCAGGTGCGGCCACACCTGGCCGTGCTCGTCCCGGGGGCGACGTGGGTGGGCATCCTCGCGCGGCGCCGCACGTTCGCGACCTGCCCCGACGGGCCACGTCCGCCGTGGCCGGACGTGCCGCCCGGCCAGCTCGAGGACGGCACGGTCGTGCCCCTCGGGGAGCTGGAGCGGCTCATGTGCGACAGCGAGATGACCCGCATGGTCATGGACGCCGCGGGGGTGCCCCTGGACGTCGGCCGGACCCAGCGCACCTACAGCAAGGAGCTCCGGCGGGCGATCACCACCCGCGACCGCCACTGCATGTGGCCCGGCTGCCGGCGGCGCGCGTCCTGGTCCGAGGTCCACCACATCACCTGGTTCTCCCGCGGCGGGCGCACGAGCCTCGCCGAGGGCATCACTCTCTGCAGCTACCACCACCACCGGGTCCACGAGTTCGACGTCGTCATCACGACGCTCCCGGACGGCTTCGACTTCCACCACCGCGACGGCCGCCACATCGGCACCTCCGCCAGAGGGGACCCCGGGCCGCTCCTGCCCGACGCACCCGGCGTCGCGCCGTCGCCGGCTGCTCCACAGGCAGGTGAGGTGACCGCCGGTCCACCGGGAGGACGGTCCGCCGACGTGAGGATCACGTCGCCACCCCCGGCGGCCAAGGGCGGTGGAGCCGTGGCCACGATCCGCGGGGCACCGCCGCCTCGTCCCCTCTCCCCCGCCGTCGCCCAGCCCCTGTGGGATGCGCACCTGCCGAGCTGAGCCCGCGAGCCTGTGGGCTCAGCCGCGGCGCCAGCGGGTGGAGCGTGCCTCAGCGGCGGCCCCAGCAGGCGGTGTGCCAGTGGCGGCGCTCCTCCAGCCCCGGTCCGAGGAGCGCCTCGGTGGGCCACGCGACGACGTGGCCGATCCCGGGCGGGATGAGCTGCTGACACCCGGGGCAGCGGTAGGACTTCTCCCCGCCGCGCACCGTGCGCACGGTGTACGTCTCCCCACGCGGGCCCGTCTCGCTGCGGACGACGCCGCCGAGACGGTCGGGGTCCAGCGGGACGTGAGCGTCCCCGTAGGGGCGCTTGCGTCCCCGGCGCGCGCGGGCCATCAGCCCTCCAGCGGCGGCAGCGCCGCAGCCTCCTCCACGCCGGGCAGCCGCCCGGTGCGGATGAGCTCGCGGTACCACAGTGCCGAGTCCTTGGGGGTGCGCTGCTGGGAGTCGAGGTCGACGTGGACGATGCCGAAGCGCTTGGAGTAGCCGTAGGCCCACTCGAAGTTGTCGACGAAGGACCACGCGAGGTAGCCGCGCAGGTCCACGCCGGCCTCCCGGGCCCGCAGGGCGGCGGCGATGTGGGAGTGGAGGTAGGCCACCCGCGCGGTGTCGTGGACGCGGCCGTCCACCGGCACGTCGCCGTCGAAGGCGGCGCCGTTCTCGGTGACCATGAGCGGCTGGTCGGGGTAGGCGTTGTCGAGGGCGAGGAGGAGCTCCTCCAGGGCCTCGGGGCGGATGTTCCAGCCCATCGCCGTGTGCGGAGGGTCGACGGGGAGGAACTCGACGGTCTCCTCCGTCCCCACCCACGGCGAGGCGGTCGCCGCGCCGTGCCCGTCGGCGCGCGGGGCGCCACCCTCACCGACGTGGCGGCGCACGAGCTGGGTCGAGTAGTAGTTGATGCCGAGGACGTCCAGCCGCTGGCGCGTGACGGTGAGGTCGCCGGGGCGGACGAAGGACCAGTCGGTGACGTGGGCGGTGTCGCGCAGCAGCTGCGTGGGGTAGCTGCCGTCCATGACGGGGCCGAGGAAGACGTGGTTGCCGACGGCGTCGACCTGGGCGACGGCCTCGAGGTCCGGCCCGGACTCCGGGTCGGCCGGGTGGGTGACGTGGAGGTTGAGCGAGATCGAGACGGGGGTGTCCTCCCCGAGCTCCTCGCGGATGGCGACCGTCGCCAGGCCGTGGGCGAGGTTGAGGTGGTGCGCCGCGGCGAGGGCGGCGGCCGGCTCGGTGCGCCCCGGGGCGTGGACGCCGGAGGCGTAGCCGAGGAAGGCGGTGCACCACGGCTCGTTGAGGGTGGTCCACAGCGCGACGCGGTCACCCAGCTCGCGCGCCATGAGGCGGGCGTACTCGGCGAAGGCGTAGGCGGTATCACGGCTGGGCCAGCCGCCGGCGTCTTCCAGCTCCTGCGGCAGGTCCCAGTGGTAGAGCGTGACGACGGGCGCGATGCCCCGGGTGCGCAGCTCGTCGAGGAGCTCGCGGTAGAAGGCCACGCCCTCGGGGTTGAGCGGGCCGCGGCCGCCGGGCTGGACCCGCGGCCACGAGATCGACAGCCGGTAGGCCTGCACCCCGAGCCGGGACATGAGCGCGACGTCCTCGCGCCAGCGGTGGTAGTGGTCGACGGCGACGTCACCCGTGTCGCCACCCTGCACCCGGCCGGGAGTGTGCGAGAACGTGTCCCAGATCGACGGGCCGCGCCCGCCCTCCCGGGCCGCGCCCTCGACCTGGTAGGCGGCCGTGGCCACGCCCCAGCGGAAGTCCTCCCACATCACAGCTCCACCCCTCCCTTGACGACCCGCACCGGCCGCAGGTCCGCATCGGTCACCACGACGTCGGCCCGCCGGCCCGCCTCGAGCGCTCCCACGCCGTCGTCGCCGAGGACGGCGGCAGGGGTGGTGGCGGCCGAGTACACGGCGTCGACGAGGTCCACTCCCCCGGCGACGGTCGTGCGGACGACGTCGATGAGGTGCGCGGTGCCGCCCGCGATCGACGTGCCGCCGGTGAGGCGCGCGACGCCGTCGGCGACGGTGACGGCCAGGGAGCCGAGCTGGTAGTCACCGTCGGGCATGCCGGCGGCGGCCATCGCGTCGGTGACGAGGGCGACGTTCTCCCGGCCGGCGATCTCCATGAAGCTCCGCACGAGGAAGGGGTCCAGGTGGGTGCCATCGGCGATGAGCTCGATGACGAGGCGGCCGTCGGCGGCGGCGGCGAGGAACTCGGGGATCGGGCCGGGCTCGCGGTGGTGCATCGGGTTCATCCCGTTGCACAGGTGGGTGACCGTGGGGCGCGCGGACCGGGCCGCGGGCGCGTCGGCGAGCATCCGCCCGGCCTCGACGACGGCGGCACGCGACTGCGGGGCGGTGGCGACGGTGTGGCCGAAGGAGGGCAGCGCGCCGCCCGCGGCGAGGGCGGCGGCGACGCCGTCCTCCCCGGTGACGCCGGGGGCCTCGGGGGCGAGGGTCATCGTGACGACGTGGCCGCGGCCGAGGGCGAGGAGCTCGCGGGTCAGCGCCGCGTCCGGCTGCTGGATGGCGGCGGGGTTCTGGGCACCGCACCGGTCGGCGGAGATGAACGGGCCCTCGTAGTGGATGCCGGCGATCTCCCCCGCCTCGGCGAGCGCGACGAGGACGCCGGTGCGCTGGCGCAGGACCTCCGGAGCCGCGGTGACGAGGGAGGCGACGAGCGAGGTGGTGCCGTGGCGCAGGTGCTCGGCGACGACGACGCGCGCCGTGTCGAGGTCCTCGGCGTCCGGGAAGCTGGCCCCACCACCGCCGTGGCAGTGGAGGTCGACGAGGCCGGGCAGGACGTAGCCGTCGACGGGCGTGGCGGCGGCGACGGCCTCGCGCAGCCCGGCGGGCGCCTCTCCGGCGTCCCCGACCCAGGTGAGGCGATCGTCCTCCCACGCGACGGCGCCGTCGTCCAGGACGGCGGTGGGGGTGACGACACGTCCGCGGACCACGCGCGGGGAGGCAGTGCTCATCCCCCCATCATGCCAACCGCCGCGAGGGCGGGAGCACTCAGAAGAGGCGGGTGTCGGGGTCGTCGAGGCCGCGCATGGCGTTGTAGTCGAGGACGACGCAGCGGATGCCGCGGTCCTCGGCCAGGACGCGCGCCTGGGGCTTGATCTCCTGGGCCGCGAAGACGCCCTGGACGGGCTTGAGGTGCGGGTCGCGGTTGAGGAGCTCAAGGTAGCGGGTCAGCTGCTCCACGCCGTCGATCTCGCCGCGGCGCTTGATCTCCACCGCCACCGCTCGCTCCTGCGGGTCGCGGGCGAGGATGTCGACCGGGCCGATCGCCGTCGGGAACTCGCGGCGGACCAGGCGGTGGCCGGGGCCGAGCAGCTCGATCTGCTCGGCGAGGAGCACCTGGAGGTGGGCCTCGACGCCGTCCTTGACGAGGCCGGGGTCGACCCCGAGGTCGTAGGTGCCGTCGTGCAGCACCTCGTGGATCTTGACGACGAGCCGGTCGTCGGTCTTCGTGTTCTGGACCGTCCAGACCTCCTGGACCCCCTTCGCGGCGTCGTCGGCCTCGGGCTGTCCGACCTCGAGCCGGCACGGCGGGCTCATCCAGTTGAGCGGCTTGTAGGAGCCGCCGTCGGAGTGGACGAGCACCGAGCCGTCGGCCTTGACCATGAGGAGGCGGGTGGCCAGGGCGAGGTGGGCGTCGAGCCGGCCGGTGTAGTCCACCGAGCAGCGGGCGATGACGGTGCGCACGTGGGGTTACCTCCGGGACGACGTCGCGAGTAACAAGTCAGCTCTCGGCGCTGGGGGTGGGGCGCTGGGGGCGGGGCGGGGCGCTGGGGGTGGGGCGCTGGCGGGCTGGGGCGGTCAGGCGGCGCCGCGGTCGACGGGTGGGCTGGACTCCAGCCAGCTCGTCAGGCCCGCCAGGGCGTCGCCCTCGAGCGCGAGGTAGAAGCTGTCACCACCGACGTGGCACTCCACCTCCATCGCACCCCACGCGCTGCCGGGCAGCACGCGGCGTCCCGGCTCGATGACGAGCTCGCTGCGTCGCCACCGCGCTGCCGGGCCGGGCCGCAGGGAGAGGATCCGGTACCAGTCGATCCGCTCGACCCCGTACACAGCGACCCCGCTCGCCCAGTCCTGGGACTCGGCGGCGCGCCACGCGCAGGAGAACGAACCGACCACCCGTCCCAGCGCGCGCAGGCGCACGAGCATCCACAGCCCGACCAGCAGCGCGAGCACGGCGAGCAGGACGAGCAGCCACAGCAGCCACGTCCAGCCCACAGCGGCCGCTCCTAGTGCTCGACGGCGGCTTCGGCGTGGTCCGCGCGCCGCTCGTCCTGCTCGTCGACGACGATCATGACGTCGTCGTCGTCGCACGACACGAACCCACCGAGGATGTCCACCGACTCCGAGGCGCCCCCCGCCTGGCTGATGGTGACCTTGCCCGGCCGCAGCACGGCAAGCACCGGCTGGCGGCCGGGCAGGATGCCCAGCACGCCGTCCGCGGCGGGGACGCTGACCGAGGCCGCGTCCCCGCTCCACAGGGTCCGGTCAGGACCCACGATCTGCACCGTGAGGGCCACGGGTCAGGACTCCTTCTGGATCTTCGACCAGTTGCGCTCGAGGTCCTCGATGCCACCGATGTTGAAGAAGGCCTGCTCGGGGACCTGGTCGTACTCGCCGTCGGCGATGCGACGGAAGGCCTCGACGGTCTCGGCGACCGGCACGGTCGAGCCCTCGACACCGGTGAACTTCACCGCGGTGTAGGTGTTCTGCGAGAGGAACTGCTCGATGCGGCGGGCCCGGTTGACGGTGACCTTGTCCTCCTCGGAGAGCTCGTCGACACCGAGGATCGCGATGATGTCCTGGAGCTCCTTGTTCTTCTGGAGGATGGACTTCACGCGGATGGCGACCTCGTAGTGCTCGCGGCCCACGAACTGCGCGTCCAGGATGCGGGAGGTCGAGGTGAGCGGATCCACGGCCGGGTAGAGACCACGCGAGGCGATGTCACGCGAGAGCTCGGTCGTGGCGTCCAGGTGGGCGAAGGTCGTCGCCGGGGCCGGGTCGGTGTAGTCATCGGCGGGGACGTAGATCGCCTGCAGCGAGGTGATCGAGTGACCGCGCGTGGAGGTGATGCGCTCCTGGAGGATGCCCATCTCGTCCGCGAGGTTCGGCTGGTAGCCCACCGCGGAGGGCATGCGGCCCAGCAGCGTGGAGACCTCGGAGCCGGCCTGCGTGAAGCGGAAGATGTTGTCGATGAAGAGCAGCACCTCCTGCTGCTGGACGTCGCGGAAGTACTCCGCCATCGTCAGCGCGGAGAGGGCCACCCGCAGACGCGTGCCCGGCGGCTCGTCCATCTGGCCGAAGACCAGCGCGGTCTTGTCGAAGACGCCGGCCTCCTCCATCTCCATGATGAGGTCGTTGCCCTCACGGGTGCGCTCACCGACGCCGGCGAACACCGACACACCACCGTGGTCCTGCGCCACGCGCTGGATCATCTCCTGGATGAGGACCGTCTTGCCGACGCCCGCACCACCGAAGAGACCGATCTTGCCACCCTGGACGTACGGGGTGAGGAGGTCGATGACCTTGATGCCCGTCTCGAACATCTGGGTCTTCGACTCGAGCTGGTCGAAGCTCGGGGGCTTGCGGTGGATGGGCCAGCGCTCGGTGACCTCGAGCGTCTCGCCCTCCTTGAGGTTGAGCGGCTGACCGGTCACGTCGAACACGTGGCCCTTGGTGATGTCGCCGACGGGCACGGTGATCGGGCTGCCGGTGTCGCGCACCTGCATGCCACGGACCAGGCCGTCGGTCGGCTTGAGGGCGACCGCACGGATGAGGTTGTCACCGAGGTGCTGGTTGACCTCGAAGGTCATCTCGAGCATGCCCTCGCCCTGACCGATGGTGGACTTGTCCACCGTCGCGACGAGCGCGTTGTAGATCGAGGGGATCTCGTCGGGGGCGAACTCGACGTCGATCGTCGGTCCGGTGACCCGGGCGATGCGGCCGACGCCGGGCGCGGCCTGCTCGGTGCTGGAGTCGGTCGTCGTGGCAGTCATGTCAGTTTCCTTCGATGCGGGCGGCAGTGGACTGGGTACGCACGTTCAGCTCGCTGCCAGTGCGTCGGCTCCCGAGACGATCTCGGTGAGCTCCTGAGTGATCTCGGCCTGTCGTGCGGAGTTCGCCAGCCGCGTGTACGTGGCGATGAGGTCCTCGGCGTTCTCGACGGCGGTGTGCATGGCCCGCTGCCGGCTCGCCAGCTCGGAGGCGGCCGCCTGCAGGAGGGCGTTGTAGATGCGGCTACGCACGTAGAGCGGCAGCAGCTGGTCGAGGACGGCGTCGGGGGACGGCTCGAACTCGTACAGCGGCAGCGGTTTGGCGCCGGCCTCGGCCACACCCTCGACGACCTCGAGCGGCAGCATCCGACGCACGAAGGGCTCCTGGCTGACCATGGAGACGAACTTCGTGAAGACGATGTGCAGCTCGCTCACGCCGCCGGCGTCCGCCGGGGCGAGGAAGGCCTCGAGGAGGGTCTCGGAGATGTCGCGGGCGAGCTGGGCGTCCGGCTTGTCCGACTGTCCCTCCCAGCTCTTGACGATCCGCTGGCCCCGGAAGGTGAAGTAGCCGATGCCGCGACGCCCGACGACGTAGAGGTCGATCTCCTTGCCCGCCTCCGTGAGCCGCTCGGTGAGCTGCTCGGCGGCGCGCAGGACGCTGGCGGTGTAGGAGCCGGCCATGCCGCGGTCGGCGGCCAGGACGAGCACCGCGACCCGGTTGGTGTCCGTGCGCTCACGCAGGATCGGGTGACCGACGTGCGCGTGCGCGGCGACCGCCGACGTCGCGCGGGTGAGCGCGACGGCGTACGGGCTCGCCTTGGTCGCCTGGTCGCGGGCGCGACCGATCCGCGAGGCGGCGATGAGCTCCATCGCGCGGAACATCTTCTTCAGCGTCTGCGTGGAGCGGATCCGCTGCTTGTAGACGCGCTGCTGGGCCCCCACGCTCAGCCCCGCTTCTCGGCGACGATCTGCTCCTGCTCGGTCTCGACCAGCGGGTCGGCCTCGGGGGCGGCCGGCTCGGAGGACAGCGTGCCGTCGCCGGCGAGGAAGCCCTTGCGGAACTCCTCGATGCCGGAGCGCATCGCGTCCTCGGTCTCCTTCTCGAGCTTGCCGGTCGTCGCGAGCGTCTGGAGGACGTCGGTCGAGCGGCGGAGGTGGTCGAGCATCTCCTTCTCGAAGCGGCGGACCTGGCTGGTCTCGACGTCGTCGAGGTAGCCGTTGGTGCCGGCCCAGATGGAGGCGATCTGGTCCTCGACCGGGTAGGGCGAGTACTGGGGCTGCTTGAGCAGCTCCATGAGCTTCTCGCCGCGGGTCAGCTGCTGACGCGTGGTCGGGTCGAGGTCCGAGGCGAACATCGCGAAGGCCGCCATGGAGCGGTACTGCGCGAGGGTGATCTTCAGCGTGCCGGAGACCTTCTTCATCGCCTTGACCTGCGCGTCACCACCGACGCGGGACACCGAGATGCCGACGTCGACGGCGGGGCGCTGGTCGGAGTTGAAGAGGTCCGACTGGAGGAAGATCTGGCCGTCGGTGATCGAGATGACGTTCGTCGGGATGTAGGCCGACACGTCGTTGGCCTTCGTCTCGATGATCGGCAGACCGGTCATCGAGCCCGCGCCCAGCTCGTCGGAGAGCTTCGCACAGCGCTCGAGCAGACGGGAGTGCAGGTAGAAGACGTCACCCGGGTAGGCCTCGCGGCCCGGCGGGCGGCGCAGGAGCAGCGACACGGCGCGGTAGGCCTCGGCCTGCTTTGACAGGTCGTCGAAGACGATGAGGACGTGCTTGCCCTGGTACATCCAGTGCTGGCCGATGGCCGAGCCGGTGTAGGGGGCGATGTACTTGAAGCCGGCCGGGTCGGACGCGGGGGCCGCGACGATCGTCGTGTACTCCAGCGCGCCGGCCGCCTCGAGGCGGCCACGCACGGAGGCGATGGTCGAGCCCTTCTGGCCGATGGCGACGTAGATGCAGCGGACCTGCTTGGTCGGGTCGCCGCTGTCCCAGTTCGCCTTCTGGTTGAGGATCGTGTCGACGGCGATGGCGGTCTTGCCGGTGCCACGGTCGCCGATGATGAGCTGACGCTGGCCGCGACCGATCGGGATCATCGAGTCGATGGCCTTCATGCCCGTCTGGAGCGGCTCGTGGACGCTCTTGCGGTGCATGACGCCGGGCGCCTGGAGCTCCAGGGCGCGCATGGCCTCGGCCTCGATCGGGCCGAGCCCGTCGATCGGCTTGCCGGTCGGGTCGACGACGCGGCCCAGGAAGTTGTCACCCACGGGGGTGGAGAGCACCTCGCCCGTGCGGTGCACGGCCTGGCCCTCCTCGATCCCGGTGAACTCACCGAGGACGATGACGCCGATCTCCCGGACGTCGAGGTTGAGGGCGAGGCCCAGGGTGCCGTCCTCGAAGCGGAGCAGCTCGTTCGCCATCGTGCCGGGCAGACCCTCGACACGCGCGATGCCGTCACCGGCGACGGTGACGCGCCCGACCTCCTCCCCCACGGCCTCGGTCGGCTGGTAGGAGTCGACGAAGCTGTCCAGCGCCGCCCTGATCTCCTCGGGCTTGATCGTCAGCTCGGCCATTGCGGTTCCTTCTCCTTGGCGACTGTGGTCGCGGTTCGTCAAGTGGTGCGGGGGTGGGTCAGCCGGCGAACCGGCGTCGGGCGTCCTGCAGGCGGGTGAGCGTGGTGCCGTCGATGACCTCGGAGCCCACCTGGATGCGCATCCCGCCCAGGACCTGCGGGTCGACGCCCACGTTGACCTGGACGGCGCTGCCGTAGGCGCGCTGGAGGATCTCGGCGAGCCGGGCCTCCTGCGCCTGGGTGAGCGGCGAGGCCGCCGTCACGTTCGCGACGACCCGGTCACGCCGGGCGGCGGCGAGCTCACCCACGCGCCGCAGCGCGCTGGCGAGCGAGCCGGCGCGCGGGGTGGTGACGAGACGCCGCACGATGAGGCGGGTCTCGGCACTGGCGCGCTCGGCGATGAGGGAGTCGATCAGGGCGGCTCGTCGCTCGGGAGCGAAGTCCCGGTTGGCGAGGGCCGCGCGCAGCTCCCGGTCGGAGGCGAGCAGCCGCTCGGTGCGGAAGAGCTCCTCCTCGACCTCGAGCAGCACGCCGCGCGACTGCGCGGCGGACAGCACCGAGGCGGTGGCGAGCTCCTCGACGGCAGCGCCGAGGTCCTCGTCCGCGGACCAGCGCGAGCGGACCATCCCGGCGAGCAGGTCGACCGCCTCGGGGGCGACCTTGCCGTCGAACAGGGCGCCGACGAGGCGCGCCTTGGCATCACCGGTCCGTGCCGGGTCCGTCAGCGCCCGCCGCAGCGAGCCGGAGGACGCCAGCGTGTCGGTCACCTCGAAGAGCTGGGTGCCGAGCTCACGCCCGCGCTCGCCCGCCTCGCGGAGGGCGACCTCCCACCGCTCGCTCGCCGCACGCAGTGCGGCCTGGCTGCTCGCTCGCATCACGCCTCCGTCGCCCCGCCGACCTTCTCCCCGCCGGGGACAAGCTCGGTCTGGGAGTCGAGCTCGTCGAGGAAGCGGTCGATGACACGCTGACGACGCTGCTCGTCGGCCAGGGACTCACCGACGATGCGCTCGGCGAGGGTGGTCGCCAGCGCACCGATGTCGGTGCGCAGGGACGCGGCGGCCTGCTGACGCTCCGCCTCGATCTGCCGGTGGGCGCTCTCGACGATCCGCTCGGCGTCCGTGCGGGCCTGGGCCCGGACGTCGGCCGCGATGACCTTCGCGTCCTCCTGCGCCTGCTCGCGGACACGGGCCGCCTCGACCCGCGCCTCGGTGAGCTCGCGCTCGATCTCCGAGCGCAGCTCCTCGGCCTCGGCCCGCGCGTTCTCGCCGGCCTTCAGACCACCCTCGATCTTCTCGGTGCGCTCGTCGAGGATGCGCGTGAAGACCGGGAGGATGAGCTTGACGAAGGCGAAGGCGATGATCGCGACGCAGACGAGCGACCAGATGATGTCGTAGTCCGCCGGGATCAGCGGGTTGGCATCCTCTCCCGCTGCCCGGACCAGGGCCGTTGCCATCATCAGAACACGAAGCCCGCGGCGAAGCCGATCAGGCCGAGCGCCTCGACGAGGGCCGCACCGATGAACATGTTGACGCGGAGGGGACCGGCAACCTCGGGCTGACGGGCCGTGGCCTCCTGGGTCTTGGCGACGAGAAGTCCCAGACCGATACCGGGGCCGATCGTGGCGAGGCCGTAACCGATGGTGGCGATGTCACCAGTGATTTCCACGGGGTGTTCCTTCCGTTGTTGTCCCAGGCCCATGCCCGGCACGTTGGGTGATGACCCGGCCCTCATGACCGGGTCGTCGATCAGGTCAGTGCGCTTCCTCGGAGAGCTGGATGTACACAGCGGTGAGGAGCGTGAAGATGAAGGCCTGGAGTGCCGCGATGAAGATCTCGAAGATCGTGAACGCGAAGCCGGCGGCCAGGGTGACCGACCCGAGGAGCTTGAGCCCGCCGGCCGCCTCGAAGAAGAGGAAGTGGGTGGCGCCGAAGCACAGCACGAGCAGCAGGTGGCCGACGAGCATGTTCGCGAGGAGTCGGATCGTCAGCGTGATCGGCCGCAGGATGAACGTCGAGAGGAACTCGATCGGCGTGAGGATGACGTAGAGGAACTTCGGCACGCCCGGCGGGAAGAGCGAGGACTTGAGGAAGCCGCCCGCACCCTGGGACCGCACGCCGGCGACGATGAAGCCGATGTAGGCGACGACCGCGAAGACGAGCGGCACGCCGATCACCGAGGAGCCCGCGATGTTGAGGAACGGGATGACGCCGGTGATGTTCATGGCGAAGACGCCGAAGAAGATCACGGTGAGCAGCGCCGTGGCGCGCCGACCGCTCTCCTTGCCGAGGACCTCCTCGGCGATGTTGACCCGCACGAAGTCGAGGGCCATCTCGATCGCGCCCTGGAAGCGTCCCGGCACGAGCCGGGCGCGACGGGCGGCGAGCCAGAAGACGGAGACGATAAGCAGCGTGGCGACGACGCGCACGAGCATGATGCGGTTGAACTCGAACGGAGTGCCCTCGAAGAGGAACGCGCCGGGGAAGAACTCGCCCTGCAGCGTCGGGGCGTGGAAGCCCTCGCCCTCACCGGCGGCGCTCGTGACGCCCACGGCCAGGGGGAGGAGAGTCGCGGCGGCAGACAGGGCGGACCCCCAAGAGTCGGTCGGGATGTGCGGTGAAGGACCGCGTTGTCAGGATCGGCTCAAGCCTAACGTATGCGCAGGACCGCCCAGGACCCCGCACGGGCGGCCGGGAGGCCCGAGGACCTTCGTCCCGCGACCCCGCCGGCGGGGTCGCCGGGGTGCCGCAGCACCGTGCGCCCGGTCACCGTGCAGGTCACGCCGGGTACGCCGCGGCACACCCGCACTCTCCCGGTGTCACCGGCGGTCGCGCGGCCCCTCTGGGCACGCGCGAGCCCGCGTCACCCGGGCCCCCGCACCGTGAGCAAGGCCACAGCGCGAACGCCTCAGACGCCGTCGTCCGGGCGGGCGGAGGGGTCGACGTTCGGCACGCGCGCCTTGAGCGCCGCCGACATCTCGATCCCCACGGAGCCGAGGATGGCGAGCACCAGGGTGGCGAAGAAGACCATCGGGTCGTAGAAGTCGCGTCCCCGCACGATGAGGAGGACGACGAAGACGACGACGACCTTCGCCAGCCAGCTCCCCACGAGCGCGGCGCTGGCCACGTACAGGGGCCGGTCCGCCGTCGCCACCATGACGACCGCCGTCGTGAGCGTGAAGAAGGCGACGAGGCCCGTGCCGAGCACCCCTCCCCACAGTCCCGGCATGCCCGCCACGAGGTAGCCGACGACGCAGCTGCCGACGCCGAGGACCACGAGAAGGATGGCCATCTGGCGCAGCGCGGTGCGGAACATCGTGCGCAGGGGGGACGGGGAGGTCATGCGGACTCCTTGGCGTGGCGGGAACGGCGCAGCCCGGGGAGCTTGCCGATGGTGACGAGCAGGGCGAGGACGACGGCGACGCCGCTGGCGACCAGCACCGTGCCGCCGTCGAGGACGACGAGCGCGGCGGCACTGAACGAGAAGACCGCGGTCCACAGGTACATGACGAGGACGGCACGGCGGTGGCTGTGGCCCCACGAGAGGAGGCGGTGGTGCAGGTGCATGCGGTCGGGCTTGAAGGGTGACTGCCCGGCGCGCAGC
The DNA here is from genome assembly GCF_965111665.1 of Georgenia sp. Marseille-Q6866. Taxonomy (NCBI): domain Bacteria; kingdom Bacillati; phylum Actinomycetota; class Actinomycetes; order Allobogoriellales; family Allobogoriellaceae; genus Georgenia; species Georgenia sp. Marseille-Q6866. The sequence continues at coordinate 178,910 of NZ_CBCOOR010000003.1, forward strand.
CGGCGCAGGACCGCGAGCGTCATGTCGAGCAGCGGCAGCAGGAGGACCGCCACCGGCAGGAGGATCGGGACGAAGGCGGGCAGCAGCTGGCCCACGGTGGCGCCGCCGGGGTCGATCTGGCCGGTCACGGTGATCGCCGCGGCCGCGACGGTGAGGCCGAGGAACATCGAGCCGGAGTCACCCATGAAGATGCGCGCGGGGTGGAAGTTGTGCGGGAGGAAGCCCAGACACGTGCCGACGACGGCGGCGATGAGCACCGTCGCGAGGTTCGAGTAGTCCCCCGGGGTCTCCGTCCGGGTGAGGAGGTAGGTGTAGCCGAAGAAGGCCAGCCCCCCGATCGCCATCATCCCCGCGGCGAGGCCGTCGAGGCCGTCGACGAAGTTCACGGCGTTCATCGCGACGACGACGACGAGGATGGTCGCGACGAGGGACAGCCGCGCCGAGCCGATGGTGAGACCGAAGACCGGGAAGGTGATGAGCTGGACGCCCTGCCACGCGATGAGGCCCGCGGCGAGCACCTGGCCCGCGAGCTTGGTCATCCAGTCGAGGTCCCAGATGTCGTCGGCGACGCCGAGGAGGCAGACGAGCGCCGCGCCGCCGAGGATCGCCCACGGCTGCCCGGAGTCGAGGACGCCGTCGAGGAAGGGGACGCGGGAGGCGAGGAGCAGCGCCACCGCGAAGCCGGCGAGCATCGCCAGCCCGCCCAGCCGGGGGGTGGGCACCGTGTGGACGTCGCGGGCGCGGACCGGGGTCAGCGCGTTCGTCAGCCGGGCCACCCGCAGCGCCACGGGGGTGGCGATGAAGGTGACGACGGCCGCGACGAGCATCACGAGCAGGTAGACCCTCACGGCCCGACGGCACCGTCCTTCGCGCCGTCGCCGTCGGAGGCGGGCCGCTCGACGTCGGTGATCTCCGGGACGACGGCGGTGAGCTCGTCCAGGCTCAGCGCCCCGGCGCGCACGATGCGCAGCGTGGGGCCGGTCGCGTCGATGATCGTCGAGGCCACTCCCCCGCGGGAGGGCCCGCCGTCGAGGTAGACCTCGACACGGTCACCGAGCGCGGTGGCGGCCTCGAGGACGGTCGTCGCCGCGGGGCGGCCGTGACGGTTGGCGCTGGAGACGGCGAGCGGCCCGGTCCGGGTGAGGAGGGCCAGGGCGATCTCGTCGTCGGGCATGCGCAGGGCGACGGTGCCGCCGGTGTCGCCGAGGTCCCACGCGAGGGTGGGCTGGGCGCGGCAGATGACGGTGAGCGGTCCGGGCCAGAAGGTCTCGAGGAGGGTGTGGACGGCGGCCGGTACGTCGGTGGCCAGCCCCGCGACCGTGGCGGCCGCGGGGACGAGGACGGGCGGCGGGCTCTGGCGTCCGCGGCCCTTGGCGGCGAGGAGGGCCGCGACGGCGCCGGGGTCGAAGGCGGCCGCGCCGATGCCGTACACGGTGTCGGTCGGCAGGACCACGAGGCCACCGGCGGAGAGGGCGGTGGCCGCGGCGTCGATGCCCTCGTCGCGGGTCTCGGGCTGGGTGCAGTCGTACACGCTCACGTACCGGATCCTCCCACGGGCACCGGCGCAGGGATGACATCCTCACCGGTCATGACCCACGTCCGGCGGGCCGTCCTCGCCCTCGCGATCCTCGTCCACCTCGCGGCGCTGTACGTCCCGCGGGTGCCGGGCGACGGTCCGGACCTCTTCCCGGGCGCGGACAAGGTCGCGCACGTCGGTGTCTTCGCGCTCGTCGTCGTCGCGGCGCTGTGGGCCGGGCTGCCGGCGCGGTGGGTGGTGCCGCTGGCGCTCGCGCACGCGGTGGTGAGCGAGGTCGTCCAGCACGTCCTGCTGCCGGGGCGCTCGGGCGACCCGTGGGACGCGCTCGCCGACGTCGTCGGCGTGGCCCTGGGGTGGGCCGCGGCCGCGCTGGTCACACGCGCCGGGCGACGACCATCCGGTCCCGGCCGGTGAGGTCCCGCACGGTGCGGACGTCGGTGAACGCGCCTGTCGCGGCGCACGCCTCGCGAGCCGCGGCGGCCTGGACCTCGGCGTGCTCCATGACGACGGTCCCGCCCGGGCGCAGCAGACGTGCCGCCGAGCGCAGGACGGCGCGCGGCACCTCCAGGCCGTCGGCCCCGCCGCCGTAGAGGGCGAGGTCGGGGTCGTGGTCGCGGACCTCGGGGTCCTGCGGGACGGCGTCCGGCGGCACGTAGGGCGGGTTGGAGACGACGACGTCGACCGTGCCGTCCAGCTCGGGCAGCGCCGTCGCGGCGTCGCCGGGGACGAGCGTGACGTGCGGCGCGAGGTCGGCGACGTTCCGGGCGGCGACGGCGAACGCCTCCGGGCTCAGCTCGACCGCCCAGACGGTGGACGCCGGCACCTCCGTGGCGACGGCGAGCGCGATCGCCCCGGAGCCGGTGCACAGGTCGACGACGCGTGGGGCGCTCACCTGCCGGGCGGCGGCGATGGCCTCCTCGGCGACGAGCTCGGTCTCGGGCCGCACGACGAAGGCACCGGGCTCGCTGACGAGGCGCAGGTGGCGGAAGAACATCTCCCCGGTGAGGTGCTGGAGCGGCTCGCGGCGCCGGCGGCGGTCGACGAGGACGGCGAAGGCGGCGAGCTGGTCCCCGCTCGGCCGTCCCGCGGTCACCAGCGGACCGCCGAGGACGTGCTCGGCGAGGAACCGCGCGTCGACGCCGGGCGAGGGCACCCCGGCCTCGGCGAGCAGCGCCTGTGCGCCGCGGACGGCCTCGCGCCAGGAGACGCCGACGGCGGCCTCAGGCATGGGCGGCGGCAGCGAGCCGCTCGGCGGCGTCCAGCTCGACGGCGGAGGCGATGACGGCCGCGAGGTCGCCGTCGAGCACGTGGTCGAGGTTGTAGGCCTTGAAGCCGGTGCGGTGGTCGGCGATCCGGTTCTCGGGGTAGTTGTACGTGCGGATCCGCTCGGAGCGGTCGACCGTGCGCACCTGGGAGCGGCGCGTGGCGGAGGCGGCCGCGTCGGCCTCCTGCTGGCGGGCGGCGAGGAGCCGCGCACGCAGGACGCGCATCGCCTGCTCGCGGTTCTGCAGCTGGGACTTCTCGTTCTGCATCGACACGACGATCCCGGTGGGGACGTGGGTGATGCGGACGGCGGAGTCGGTCGTGTTGACGCTCTGCCCACCGGGCCCGGAGGAGCGGTAGACGTCGATGCGGAGGTCGTTCTGGTCGATCTCGACCTCGCCGGGGTCGTCCACCTCGGGCAGCACGAGCACGCCGGCCGCGGAGGTGTGGATGCGGCCCTGGGACTCGGTGACGGGCACGCGCTGGACGCGGTGGACACCGCCCTCGTACTTGAGGCTGGCCCACACGCCGTCGGCGGGGTCGTCGAGGGTGCCGCGGGACTTCACCGCGACGGCGACGTCCTTGTAGCCGCCAAGGTCGGACTCGGTGGCGCTGATGAGCTGGGTGGACCAGCCGCGACGCTCGGCGTAGCGCAGGTACATGCGCAGGAGGTCGCCGGCGAAGAGCGCGGACTCCTCCCCGCCCTCCCCCGCCTTGATCTCGAGGATGACGTCGCGGCCGTCGTCGGGGTCCTGCGGGACGAGGACGGCGCGCAGGTGCTCGGCGGCGTCGTCGGCGGCCTTGCGGAGGGCCGGGAGCTCGGCGGCGAAGGACTCGTCCACCTCGGCGAGCTCGGCCGCGGCCTCGGCGTCGTCGGTGGCGGCGCGCCAGGCGGTGTAGGCGGACACGACGCGGCTGAGCTCGGCGTAGCGCCGCCCCAGCCGCTTGGCCTTGCCGGCGTCCGCGTGGACGCCGGGGTCCGCCAGGGCCGCCTCGATCTCGGCGTGCTCGGCCAGCATCGGCTCGACGGCCGTGAAGTCCTCACTCATGCCGACCCCCACCACCCCTTCGCATATGTCGGAAAAACGCGGTCCCACCCGCCCTGACACCGTACCGATCCCGCATATGCGGAGGGCGCGGGGGTGGGCAGACGACAGCGCCGGTGGGACTGTTCCCACCGGCGCTGGACGACGACTACTTGCGCTTGCCGTACCGCTGCTCGAAGCGCGCGACTCGACCACCGGTGTCGAGGATCTTCTGCTTGCCCGTGTAGAACGGGTGGCAGGCGCTGCAGACGTCAGCGTGGATCTCGCCGCTGGTGGCGGTGGAGCGGGTCTCGAACGTGTTCCCACAGGTGCACGTCACCATGGTGGTGACGTACTCGGGGTGGATGCCCTGCTTCATGTGTGTCTCCTTGGTGTGCTTCGCTCCCGGGTCGGCCCGCGCGGTACGTGCCGTGAACCGGAAGTCGACGTTCCATCGTGCCAGAACGCCGCGGCGTGCAGAAATCTTCCCACGGCCAGGGGGCCGGTGGGGTCAGTCGTTGCCCATCCCGGGTGTGGTCTTCTGCACGGTGAGCAGGAACTCGGCGTTCGAGCGCGTCTCGCGCATCTTGCCGAGGAGCAGCTCGACCGCCTGCTGCTGGTCCAGGGCGCTCATGACGCGCCGCAGCTTCCACACGATCTTGAGCTCCTCGGGCGACAGGAGCAGCTCCTCGCGGCGGGTGCCGGACGCGTTGACGTCCACCGCCGGGAAGATCCGCTTGTCGGCCAGGGACCGCGACAGGCGCAGCTCCATGTTCCCGGTGCCCTTGAACTCCTCGAAGATGACCTCGTCCATCTTCGAGCCGGTCTCCACGAGCGCGGAGGCGACGATGGTGAGCGAGCCGCCGTTCTCGATGTTGCGGGCCGCGCCGAAGAAGCGCTTGGGCGGGTACAGCGCCGAGGCGTCCACGCCGCCGGACAGGATGCGGCCGGAGGCGGGGGCGGCGAGGTTGTAGGCGCGCGACAGGCGGGTGATCGAGTCGAGGAGCACGACGACGTCCTGCCCCAGCTCGACGAGACGCTTGGCGCGCTCGATGGCGAGCTCCGCGACGATCGTGTGGTCCGAGGCCGGCCGGTCGAAGGTCGAGGCGATGACCTCACCCTTGACCGTGCGCTGCATGTCGGTGACCTCTTCGGGCCGCTCGTCCACGAGCACCACCATGAGGTGGACCTCGGGGTTGTTCGTCGTGATCGCGTTGGCCATCTGCTGCATGACGATCGTCTTGCCCGCCTTGGGCGGGGCGACGATGAGGCCGCGCTGGCCCTTGCCGATCGGGGCGACGAGGTCGACGATCCGGCCGGTCATCGCGGAGGAGACCGTCTCCAGGCGCAGCGGCTCCTGGGGGTAGAGCGGCGTCAGCTTGGAGAACTCCGGACGCTGGCGCGCGCGGTCGGCCGGGGCACCGTTGACGGAGTCGAGGCGGACCAGCGCGTTGAACTTCTGGCGCTGCTGCTCGTCCTGCGGCTGACGGACGGCGCCGGTGACGGCGTCCCCGCGGCGCAGGCCGTGCTTCTTCACCTGGTTGAGCGAGACGTAGACGTCGTTGGGCCCGGGCAGGTAGCCGCTCGTTCGGACGAAGGCGTAGTTGTCGAGGATGTCGAGGATGCCCGCCACGGGGAGCAGGACGTCGTCCTCGGTGACCTCGAGCTCGTCGAAGCCGGGCATGTCGGTCGTGCCGGGCCGTCGCTTGCGGTTGCGGTCCCGGTTGCGACGGCGGTTGCGACCGGTACGGTCGGTCTCCGGCTCGACGGCGCGGCGCTGGTCGGCGCGGCGCGCGTCCTCCCGGCGGTCGTCGACCTCGTCGCGCGGCGCGGGCAGCTCGATCGCCTCGAGGGCCTTGACGGCGCGCTCGCGGTCGACGGGCTCACGCTGCTGGCGCGCCGGGGGCTGCTCCTGCTGGTCCGCCTGCGCACGCTCGCGCCGCTCGGACCGCGCACGGTCACGCTGCTCAGCCTGCGCACGGTCACGCTGCTCGGCCTGCGCACGCTCGCGCTGCTCCGTCGGCGCACCGTCACGCTGCTCAGCCTGCGCACCGTCACGCTGGTCCGACTGCGCACGCTCGCGCTGCTCGGCCTGCGCACGCTCGCGGCGGGGCGGGCGCTGCCGCTCGCCGTCGCTGTCCGCGGCCTCGGCCACGGGGAGCGCGGTCTGCTCGGCGGTGTCGCCGCCCACGCGGGGCTGGCCGGCCTCGGCGGAGACACGCCGGCTGCGCCCGCGACGGGCGCGGCGGCGGGTGCGTCGGTGGAGGGGCGGCGGGGGCCTCGGCGGCCGGCGCCGCGGAGGGGGCCGGGGCGGCGGGCGCGGCGGCACCGGCGCCGCTCGAGCCCCCGCGGGCCTCGCGGATGGCGGCGACGAGGTCGCTCTTGCGCATCCGGGTGGTCCCCTTGAGTCCCATGCCGGCGGCGAGCGACTGCAGCTCGGCCAGCTTCATGGTGCTCAGCGAGCCACCGCCGGCGGGGGCCGTGGTGGCGTCAAGCTGTTCTGTCACGAGGTTCCTTCCCTCGGGCCCCAGGACCTGAGGCCGGGTAAGCCCGGACGACGTCCGGGGGTGATCACTCCGCACGACCATGACCGCAGACCGCGGCAGGAGATCGGGGGGAGGGTGCCACGGCCCAGGGGCTGGACACCCACATGGGATCACAGCCCGACGGCGCCGAGGCGCGTCCAGTGTAGCAGTCGGGCCTCCGCGGCAGGCGGGGACTGCTCGGCCCCCGGGACCGGGGAGTTCTGCCCATTGCCCCGCTCCCGCAGCACCGGCGATCATTCAGGCGACACGTCATGACAACCGATCCGGAGGGGGCAGCCAGTGGAGGTCGACGCCGAGGAGGTCAACCGGATCGTCGCGGCCCTGAGGGGCATCACCCTGACACCCCGTGCCGGCGCGGTCGCCGACACCGCCGTCGCGGGGCAGGAGCTCTCCGCCGTGCTGACGACGACGGAGGCGACCTGGGCCGCCGAGCTCACCACGCAGGACGCCGCGCTCGCCGCGCTGGCCGACTTCCTCGTCGCCGCGCTGGAGACCTTCACCGCCGTCGACGAGTCCCTCGCGACCGCCGCGGCCGGGGAGGGCTCGTGACGGGCCCGCGCGAGGCGGTCGAGCTCGCCCGCCGGCTCAACGCCGCAGCGGTCGCACCGGCCGCGACCCGGCAGGTCGCCGCCGTCGTGCGGACCGCCGGGGCCGCGTCCGTGCTGGGCCTGGGCGACGAGATGCTCACCCGTCCCGACGGCTCCCGGCTGCTCGCGGGCGGCATCCGCGCACGCCTCGCCGCCGGTGACGACGACGCCGGGGTCCGCGCGTGGCTGCGCGCCGTCGCCGACGCCCAGGAGGTCGTCGGCACGGCGTCCGTCCCGGTGGCAGACGCCGAGAGGGGCACCCGATGACCATCGCCGAGATCCTCGAGGGCCTCGACGACGCCGAGGCCGCCCGCGGCGACGCGCTCGACGCCCTCCAGGCCGATGCCGGGACGCTGATCGACACCCTCGACCACGCCGTCGGGCTCGCGCAGACGGCCGCCGAGCGCGGGTGCGCGGCCGTGTCCGCCACGCTCGACGCCGATCCCGCTGCGCTGCGCGAGGTCGTCGCCGGCTTCCGCTCCGACGCGGTCAGCTGTGCGTCCGCCGCCGACTCCCTGTCCGCGGTCTCCTCCGTCGCGCTGCCCGCCGGCCTCGTCGGCGTCACCGGCACGGCCGTCGGTGAGACGATCTCCGCGACACTCACCAGCCTCCGCCAGGAGGCGGAGGGCCAGGAGCTCGTCGCCCAGCACCTGTCCACCTACGCGGACGCCCTCGACGAGCTCGTCCAGGCCCAGACCGCCGAGCAGACCCGGGCCGAGGGCGGCAGGTCGACCCTCGCCGGCATCCAGGTGCCCGACTTCGGCGCCATGCACGGCATCTTCGGCTGGGACTCCCCCTTCCACGACGACTTCGACACGGCGCGGGAGATCGCCGGCTCGGCGCTGGAGGCGCTGCGCGAGGTGTTCTCCGCCGTCGTCGACTACCGCACCGCCCTCAGCGCCCTCCAGGACATGGTGGGGCCGACGGAGGTGGCGCTCGGGGACGCCAACGGCTACGCCCGCGTGGGCGGGGTCATCGCCGGCGGCGCCCCGGTGCCCGCGGGCTTCACCCCGCTCGACCTCATGACCTCCCACTACAGCTCGAGCCCCGACCAGCCCGACGCCTCGATCCTCTCCGACACCGAGTGGGCCCACTTCACCGAGCGGTGGAACTCCCTGTCGGACAAGGAGCGCGAGGAGCTGCTCGCGGCAATGTCGGGCGGCGCGGACGGTCGCGTCCCCGCGCTCGTCATGTCCGCGCTCGCCACCGGTGCGCCCCTGGCGGCCGTGCTCGCGCTGGCGAGCCGCCTCAAGGCGCTGGCCGCCACCCCGGAGGGCCGGGAAGTCATCTCCGAGGTCGCCGGCCTCGACCTCGCCGGTGCCGCGGGCGCCGCGGAGCCCGGCGTCCCCGGCAGCGGCAACGTCCTCGACGTCGGCGGGGAGGAGTACGACCAGGAGGGCCCCACGTGCGCGTCCACCGACCTGCTCCTCCTCGCCAGCCAGACCGACCCCTTCCTCGCGCTCATCATCGCGACCGGTGAGCCGGTCGACGGGTACTGGCCCGAGGTCCTCGAGAACGTCGCGCCCGCGGACCTCCAGGGCCTGACCCCGGCGGAGCGGTTCCGGCTGCTCCAGGTCGAGGCGCGCAACTACATCAACCAGGGCGACCCCGACCTCCAGTGGAGCCTGGGCGACGACCCGATGGACGAGCCCGGCAGCGTCCGCACTGGCACGGAGGCCGTCACGGGCACCACGCTCACCCCCGACGACGCGGAGTCGCTGGCCGAGATGACCCGCACCGTCGACGCCGGGCAGCCCGTCGCCATCTCCGTCACCGTCGGCGACTCCGGCGACCCGGACAACAACGGTGGCCACCAGGTGCTCGTCGTCGGGCACGAGAACGGCAGCTACCAGGTCTACGAGCCGAACACCGGGGTGTGGACCGTCAGCGCCGAGGACATGGCCGCCGGTGTCCTGCCGCCCGAGGTGGTCGAGAGCATCTTCGGCGACGACCGCTTCTTCGTCCACGACGGCTACTACCTCCCGTGAGCGCCCGTCGCCGCGCCGCCGCGGCCCTTCTCCTCGCCGTACTCGTCGGTGGCTGCGACAGCGCTCCGTCCCCCTCCCCCGACCCGACCGCGTCCCCGTCGCCGACGGCGGGTGCGGACGTCGACGCCGCCCGTCTCGCGGCCGTCGAGGCGGCGGTGCCGGTGGACGCGCTCGAGGTCCGCGAGGGCGGCGAGCGCTCCTGCGCGCCGGACGCGCAGTGCCTGCCCGGGACGGTCCGTTCGACGCTCTACGGCAGCGAGGAGCTGCGCGAGCGGAGCTGGGAGGCCACCGCGGGCTGGCTGCGGGAGGCCGTCGGGCCGTGGGCGGACGACGGCTGGCAGATCGTCTACTCGGTCTGCGCGCCGACCCGCGCGGGCACGGCGCTGGTCAAGGAGCTCGACGCCGACGGCGGCCCTTTCGTCGCGCTCGCCCGGCTCGACACCCGCGACGGCGCACGGACGGTGGAGGTCACGGTCCCGCTCGCCGAGGAGAGCGCCGACCCGTGGGAGACCACGCGCACGATGCTGCCCGACGCCGCGTGCTGGAACGGCGCGGCCCCCGACGCGCTCGTCGAGCAGTCGACCCCGCCCCGCACGAGCCCCTGAGCCCGGCGGCGCGCCGCGTCAGGCGGTGACGAGCCGGGCGCCGCGGGTGACGGCGGGCGTGAGGACCCGCCAGCCGTGACGGGTGAAGGCCGCGACGTGGGCGTCGTCGGCGCGGGTGAGCGTGAGGACGCTGGGTCCGGCCCCGGAGACGACCGCCGGCAGCCCGAGCTCGCGCAGCGTGTCGATGACGCGCAGCGACTCCTCCATGACGACGGCGCGCTGACGCTGGTGGAGGCGGTCCTCGGTGGCGGGCAGAAGGAGGTCGGGACGCTCGGCGAGCGCGAGGACGAGCAGCGCGGCCCGCCCGGCGTTGAAGGCGCCGTCCTCGTGGGGCACCTGCCGCGGCAGCACCGAGCGGGCGGTGCCGGTGAGCAGCTCCCCCGGCGGGACGAGGACGGTGGGACGCACGTGCTCCCCCACCCGCAGGCGGGCAGCGCGCGGGCGGCCGTCCTGCGACCACGCGACGGTGGCGCCGCCGAGGATCGCGGGCGCCGCGTTGTCCGGGTGCCCCTCGAACTCGGTGGCGAGCGCGAGGATCGTGTCGTCGTCGAGCGCCTCGGGCTCCGCGACGAGCCCGCGGGCGGCGACGAGCCCACCGACGACGGCGGCCGCCGAGGAGCCCAGCCCGCGCCCGTGCGGGATGCGGTTGTGGCAGTGCAGCTCGAGGCCTGCCTGCGGGGCGCCGGCGTGGTCGAGCGCCGCGCGGATGGCGCGCACGACGAGGTGGTTCTCCCCCTCCGGCAGCGAGCCGGCGCCGCTGCCGGCGACGGTGACGTGGGTGAGACCGGTCGTCGCGCGCACGGCGATGTCGTCGACGACGTCGATCGCCAGGCCCAGCGCGTCGAAGCCGGGTCCGAGGTTGGCGCTGGTGGCGGGGACCTGCACCCGCACCGTGTCGTGCGCGAGCCGGCCCATCGTCACGCGAGCCCGAGCGCTGCCGCGGTGGCGGCGGCCTGCGGCGCGACGACCTCGGGGTCGATGTCCGCGTTGCCGAGGGCGGTGGCGGTGTCCTTGAGACCGTTGCCGGTCACCGTGCACACGATCGTCGCGCCGGCGGGGACGAGGCCCCGCTCGGCGGCCTGGAGCAGCCCGGCGACGCTCGCCGCGGACGCGGGCTCGACGAAGACGCCGACCTCGCGGGCGAGCAGCGCCTGCGCGTCGAGGATCTGCGCGTCGCTCACAGCGTCGATCCAGCCGCCGGACTCGTCGCGCGCGGCCTCCGCCAGCGTCCAGGACGCCGGGTTGCCGATGCGGATCGCCGTCGCGACAGTCTCGGGGTGCTCGACGGGCGCGCCCTTGACGAGGGGCGCGGCGCCCTCGGCCTGGACGCCCCACATCTGCGGGGTACGGGTGGCCCGGGCCGGCAGGCCGGGGGCGTCGGTCGCGTACTCGCGGTAGCCCATCCAGTAGGCGGAGATGTTGCCCGCGTTGCCGACGGGCAGGACGTGGATGTCCGGGGCGTCCCCGAGGGCGTCGACGACCTCGAAGGCCGCCGTCTTCTGGCCCTGCAGCCGGAAGGGGTTGACGGAGTTGACGAGCGCGACGGGGTAGTCCTCGGCGAGCGAGCGGACGATCGTGAGGCAGTCGTCGAAGTTGCCGTCCACGGCGACGAGCTCGGCGCCGTGGACGATCGCCTGCGCGAGCTTGCCGGCGGCGATCTTCCCGGCGGGCAGGACGACGGCGCAGCGCAAGCCGGCGCGCACCGCGTAGGCGGCGGCGGAGGCAGAGGTGTTGCCGGTGGAGGCGCACACGACCATCTCGGTGTCCGTCGCGGCCACCTTCGACATCGCCATCGTCATGCCGCGGTCCTTGAAGGAGCCGGTGGGATTGGCGCCCTCGACCTTGACGTGGACCTGCGCGCCGACGCGCTCGCTGAGCACGGGCGCCGCGACGAGCGGCGTCCCGCCCTCGCCGAGGGTGACGACGGGGTCACCCGGCTCGATCGGCAGCCGGTCGGCGTACTCGGTGATCACGCCTCGCCACTGGTGCGCCATCAGACGTCCTCCACCCTGGTCACGGCCAGCACGCGCTTGACCGACGGAATACGGGCGACGGCGTCCGCCGTCGCTGCCAGCGCAGCCTCGCTGGCGCGGTGCGTGACGACGACGAGCACGGCGGCGCCGTCGGCGGCGTGCACCTGCTCCTGCGTCACGGTCATGATCGACAGGCCCTTCTCACCGAAGGTGCCCGCGATCTGGGCGAGCACGCCGGGCACGTCGGCGACCTCGAGGCGCAGCTGGAACTGGGTCGTCACCTCGTCGCCGCCGAGCAGCGGGAGGTCGGCGTAGCGGGACTCGGCCGGGCCGCGCCCGCCGGAGACGCGGTTGCGCCCGGCCGCGACGACGTCGCCGAGCACGGCGGACGCCGTCGGCGCCCCGCCGGCACCCTGCCCGTAGAACATGAGCCGGCCGGCGGCCTCGGTGTCGACGACGACGGCGTTGTAGGCGCCGTGGACCGCGGCCAGCGGGTGCTCGAGCGGCAGCAGCGCGGGGTGGACCCGCACCGAGATGCCCTCCCCGGCCGCGGTGGTGCGCCGCTCGGCGACGGCGAGCAGCTTGATGACGTGGTGGCCGCGGGTGGCGGCCTCGACGTCGGCGGCGGTGACGTAGCGGATCCCCTCGACGGGGACGTCGTCGATGCTCACCCGGGTGTGGAAGGCGAGGGAGGCGAGGATGGCGATCTTCGCGGCGGCGTCGTGGCCGTCGATGTCCGCGGTGGGGTCGGCCTCCGCGTAGCCCAGGGCCTGCGCGTCGGCGAGCGCCTCTCCGAAGCCGACGCCGCGGGAGGTCATCTCGTCGAGGATGAAGTTCGTCGTGCCGTTGACGATGCCGACGACGCGGCGCACGTGGTCCCCGGCGAAGGACTCACGCACCCCGCGCACGACGGGGACGGCGCCGGCGACGGCGGCCTCGAAGTACAGGTCGACCCCGCGCTCCTCGGCGGCCTCGTAGAGCTCGGGGCCGTGGGCGGCGAGCAGGGCCTTGTTCGCGGTGACGACTCCCGCGCCGGCCTCGATCGCCTCGAGGACGAGGCTGCGGGCGGGCTCGATGCCACCCATGAGCTCGATGACGAGGTCCGCGTCGCGGACGAGGCCGGACGCGTCGGTGGTGAGCAGCCGGGTGTCGACGACGTCGGCACGGGGCACGGTGGTGTCCCGCACCGCGATGCCCACGACCTCGAGCCGGGCCCCGGTCCGCGCGGTGAGGTCGTCGGCCTGCTCGGTCAGCAGCCGCACCACCTCGGTCCCCACGGTCCCGCACCCGAGCACGGCGACGCGCAGCGCCCGCTCACTCATCGACTACTCCTCTTCCTCGGTGCCGCGGTCAGGATACGGGCGACGCAGGCAGCGCCCGCCCACCCGTCCACGTGCTGTCAGCCCCCGCGCCACACCCCTTCGCCGACAGCCGGATTCCTCCGGCGGAGGATCCGGCTGTCGGCGCACCACGGGGTGCGGCGGGGGACGTGCGTCAGCCGACGTCGAGGGCGAGGAGGTCGTCCTCGGTCTCGGGCCGCACGACGTAGCGCGCCTGCCCGTCGCGCACGGCGAGCACGCCCGGGCGCGGGAGCAGGTTGTAGTTCGAGGCCATCGAGCGCCCGTAGGCACCGGTGGCGGGCACGGCGAGGAGGTCACCGGACGTGACGTCGTCCGGCAGCAGGACGTCACGCACGACGATGTCCCCGCTCTCGCAGTGCTTGCCCACGACTCGGGAGGCGACGGCGGGTGCCTCGCTGCGGCGGCTCGCGACGGCGGCGGTGTAGGCGGCGTCGTAGAGGGCGGTGCGGATGTTGTCGCTCATCCCGCCGTCCACGGAGACGTAGCGGCGCTCGGTGCCGTCCTCCGTCGTCACCGGCTTGACCGTGCCGACCCGGTACAGGGTGAGCCCGGCCGGGCCGACGACGGCGCGCCCCGGCTCGACCGACACCCGCGGGGGCGGGGTGGCGAGCTCGGCGGACAGGCGGCGCACGACGTCGGCGAGCGCGGGGGCGATCTGCGCGGGCGTGGGCGGGAGGTCGGCGCCGGTGTAGGAGATGCCGTAGCCGCCGCCGAGGTCGACCTCGGGCATGAGAGTGCCGGTCTCGGCGGCCACCTCGGCGCGCAGGCGCAGGAGCGCGCCGGCGGCGACCTCGAAGCCGGACAGGTCGAGGATCTGGGAGCCGATGTGGGAGTGCAGGCCCAGGAGCGTGAGCTCGGGGCGGGCGAGGACGGCGTCGACGGCGGCGCGGGCGGCGCCGCTCGTGAGGGACAGCCCGAACTTCTGGTCCTCGTGGGCGGTGGCGATGAAGTCGTGGCCGCCGGCGTGGACGCCGGTGGTCACCCGCACCATGACGGGCGCGGGCAGGTCGAGCTCGCCGGCGAGGTCGGCGAGGTGCTCGATCTCGCCGAGGGAGTCGACGACGACGCGTCCCACCCCGGCGCGCAGCGCCCGCTCGAGCTCGGCGTCGGACTTGTTGTTGCCGTGCAGCGCGATCCTGTCTCCCGGCACGCCGGCGCGCAGCGCCACGGCGAGCTCGCCGCCGGTGGACACGTCCACGTGCATGCCCTCCTCGGCCACCCAGCGGTCCACGGCCACGGAGGCGAAGGCCTTGCTCGCGTAGTAGACGTCCGCGCCGGCGAGATCGGCGAAGGCCTCGGTGAAGGCGGTGACGAAGGCGCGGGCGCGCCCGCGCAGGTCCGCCTCGTCGAGGACGTAGACGGGGGTGCGGTGCTCAGCCGCGATGTCACGCACGTCCAGGCCGCCGACCTCGAGGCTGCCGTCGGCGGTGCGGCGGACGGAGCCCGACCACGGGGTGCGCGGGTCAGCGGCCGACGGCTCGGGCGCCGTCGTCGGGGCGTTCACATGCGCTCCGGGGCGGAGACACCGAGGAGGCGCAGGCCGTTGGCGATGACCTGGCCAGTGGCGTCGTTGAGCCACAGCCGCGTGCGGTGGACGTCCTCGACGGGGTCGTCGCCGCGCGGGGAGACCCGGCTCTGGTCGTACCAGCGGTGGTAGGCCGCGGCGAGGTCCTCGAGGTAGCGGGCCACGCGGTGCGGCTCGCGCAGCCGGGCGGCGCGGGCGACGAGCTCGGGGAAGCCGGCGAGGTGCCCGAGGAGGACGCTGTCCGCCTCGCTGCCGATGAGCGTGGGGTCGAAGGCGTCCTCGCGGCGGACGCCGTGCTGCTCCGCGTTGCGGCTGACGTTGCGGATGCGGGCGTGCGCGTACTGGACGTAGTAGACGGGGTTGTCCATGTTCTTCTCGCGCAGCTTCTCCCCGTCCAGGCTCAGCGGGGAGTCCGCGGGGAAGCGCGCGAGGGTGTAGCGGACCGGGTCGGTGCCGATCCACTCGATGAGGTCGCTCAGCTCGATGATGTTGCCGGCGCGCTTGCTCAGCCGCGCCCCGGCGACGGACACGAGCTGGCCGATGAGGACCTCGATGTTGACCTCGGGGTCGTCGCCCGCGCAGGCGGCGATCGCCTTGAGCCGGTTGACGTAGCCGTGGTGGTCGGCGCCGAGGAGGTAGATCTTCTCGGGGAAGCCGCGGTCCTTCTTCGACAGGTAGTACGCGGCGTCCGCGGCGAAGTACGTCGGGGTGCCGTCGGCGCGGATGAGGACGCGGTCCTTGTCGTCACCGAAGTCGGTGGTGCGCAGCCAGACGGCGCCGTCGGCGTCGAAGACGTGCCCCTGCTCGCGCAGGCGGGCGACGGCGGTCTCGACGGCGCCGCTGCCGTGGAGCTCGCGCTCGGAGAAGTAGACGTCGAAGTGCACCTCGAACTCGGCGAGGACCTCCTGGATCTCGCCCAGCTGGAGCCGGTAGCCGGTCTCCCGGGCGACGGCGACGGCCTCGTCCTCGGGCAGCTCGAGGAGGTCGGGGCGCTGGGCGAGGACCTTCTGGGCGAGCTGGGTGACGTACTCGCCGCGGTACCCGTCCTCGGGGACCTCGGTGCCGGCGGCCCGGGCGAGGACCGAGGCACCGAACTTGTCCATCTGGGCACCGGCGTCGTTGATGTAGTACTCCGGCGTCACGTCGGCGCCGGAGGCGCGGAGCAGCCGGACGAGGGCGTCGCCGAGCGCCGCCCACCGGGTGTGGCCGATGTGGAGGGGGCCGGTGGGGTTGGCCGAGACGAACTCGAGGTTGACGGCGTGGCCGGCGAGCGCCTCGTTGCGGCCGTAGGCCTCCCCCGTCTCGACGATCGAGCGTGCGAGCTCACCGGCGGCACCGGCCTCGAGGCGGATGTTGAGGAAGCCGGGACCCGCCACCGAGGCCTCCGCCACCCCCGCCGCGCCGCCGAGGCGCTCGGCGAGCAGCTCGGCGAGGGCACGGGGGTTGGTGCCGGCCTTCTTCGCCAGCTGCATCGCGACGTTGGTCGCCCAGTCCCCGTGCTCCCGCTGTCGCGGCCGCTCGACCTTGACCTCGCCGATCTCCTCGGCGGAGAGGGCCAGGGTGCCGTCGGCGACGGCGTCGAGGAGGCAGGAGCGGATGAGCGCGGCGAGTTCGGTCGGAGTCACCGAACCAGGGTACAAGCGCCGCGATCCCCTCCGGCGCGCGGGCTACAGCGGCAGGCTGGCGTAGAACTGGCTCACGTAGTCGGCGCTGCCGGTGATCTGCAGGACGTGGCCGCGGTCGGTCGTCCAGATGTAGCGGCCGCGCTCGTCCTCGAGGAAGAAGGCCCAGAAGGTTCCGGTCTCGTTGGTGTAGGTGTCACCGGTGTCGACCTGCTCGCCGTCGACGGCCTCGACCATCTCGGCGGCGAAGGCGTCGGCGGCCTCGTTGTCGGGCCACAGGGTCGCCCGCATCTCGATGGTCTCGTCGCCGCTCTCGTAGGTGCCGCGGTAGGCCTCGACCGCGCCGTTGACACGGTCGTCGGGGGTGAAGCCCTCCTCGGAGAGCTCGAAGGTGAGGTCGCCGACGGAGACGGTCTCGTCGAGGTCGGCGAGCAGCTCGGAGGCGGGCTCCTCGGTGGGCTCCTCCGTCGTGGCGCTCGGCTCCGGCTCGTCGGTCGGCTCCTCGGTCGTGGCCGGCTCCGTGGGCTCCTCGGTCTCCCCCGGCGTGGTCGTCGCCTCCGCCGTCGGGGTCGGTGAGGTCGCGGGTGCCGGGTCTTCGTCGTCCCCGCCCAGGAGTAGCGCCGCGGCGATGCCGCCGGCCACGAGGAGGACGACGACGGCGATGACGGTGGGCAGCACCCAGCGAGGGCGCCCGCCCTCGGGCTCGGGCTCCGGCTCCGGCTCGGTGGTGCTCGCGTCGGAGTAGATCGTGCGGCCGGGGTCGGGTGCCTGGCCGTAGCTCGCGGCCGAGTAGGCGGCGGTCGTGTCCGCGGGCGGGGTGTGCGGCGCGTCGTAGGGCGAGCGCGCGAAGCCGTCGCCCTCGTCGGGGGTGCGGGGGGCGTCGTCGTCGGACGGTTCGGGCGTCGGGCCCGTGGGCGGCTGCTGGCTCATGTCGTCTCCTTCACGTCCGGCGCGGGAACGCCTGGGAAGTGCGGCGTCCACCCTAGGACCTCATCCTCCCCCTGTCTCCCCACACCCGCCGGACGTGGCGGGCGCCACGTCCGGCCGATGTCAGGATGGCCCGCCGCCCCTGATAGCATCGCCGAGCGTCGTGCCCCTGTAGCTCAGTGGATAGAGCGTCTGCCTCCGGAGCAGAAGGTCGCTGGTTCGAGTCCAGTCGGGGGCACTCATGCTGCCCGGACGCGGGCGCCCGGCTCAGGCCGGGGCCCACCACCGCGGCAGGGCCGACATGATCTCCCGCGAGCGGGCGGCGGAGTCGGTCGTCTCCTGTGCCGCCCACACCCCGACCGCCGCCGCGCACGCGGCGCCGACCATCTGGGCCGCCGTCATCTCGTCGATGTCGATGACCCTGCCCCGCTCGGCGAGCCGGCGGTGGGCGTCCAGGGCCCGCTCGGCCAGGGCGTCGGCGACGATGCGCTGGAACTGGTGGTCGCCGTCGCTGGCGAAGAGGCGACGGTACGTGGGCCGGTTGCCGGCGATGTGGTCGAGCATCCCCGCCAGGGCGGCGCCGTAGGTCTCGGCGACCCCGCCCATGCCCTCCGGCAGGCTCGCGACGTCCACCGAGGCGAGGTCGTTGATGAGGGACGAGTACATGTAGCCGGCGAACTCGGCGACCGACGAGAAGTGCTTGTAGAAGGTCGTCCGGTGGATGCCGGCCACCCGGCACAGCTCGGAGACGTTGATCTCGCTGATCGACTGGTCCTCGAGGAGGGTGGTCATGGCACGCTCCAGGAGCGCCAGCGTGCGCCGCGTGCGCGGGTCGGTGTGCGACTCGTGGAGGGTCATCGCCACATTGTGCACCACCCCGCCGTCCGGCAGGGGCTGTTCACACGTGGGCCGGCAAGCCTGTGGAACGGTCACCGTGGGCACCGTCGTCCCACTGCCCGCGGGCGCGCAGCACCGCGCGCAGCACCGTGGGCCGGTCGGTGACGAGGCCGTCGACACCGAGGTCGAGGAGCCGGTGCATGGTGGGGGCGTCGTCGATGGTCCACACGTGGACCTCCAGGCCCAGGCGGTGCGCGCGCTGGACGAAGGCGGGGGTGACGACCGGGACGCCGCGGTGGCGCACGGGCACCTGCACGCACGCGGCACGGTCCGTCGTCGTGCCCGACGGCGTGGGGACGCCGCGCGCGGGGGCGCCGAGCGTTGCGGCGACGACGAGGCGGGCGGTCTCCTGCCGGGCCAGGCTCGTGGCGACGCGCCCCTGGGTGGCCCGGCGCACGACCTGCACCCGGCGGTCGGAGAAGGAGGCGAGGCACACGCGGTCGCCCGCTCCCGCCTCGGCGATCGTGCGGAGCGCCGGGCCGACGACGCCGTCCTCCTTGAGGTCGATGTTGAGGCGCAGGCCCGGGAAGTCCCGCAGCGCCTCGTCGAGCCGGACGAGGGAGCCGCCGGAGCGGTCGCGCAGCCGCGACGCCTGCTCCCACGTGAGCGCGGAGAGGGGACCGTGGCCGTCGGTCGTCCGGTCGAGCGTGGGGTCGTGGTGGAGAACGACGACGCCGTCCGCGGTGCAGCGGACGTCGGTCTCGAAGTAGCGGTAGCCGAGGGCCTCGACGTGCTCGAGGGCGGCGCGGGAGTTCTCCGGCGCCTCCGCCCCTCCCCCGCGGTGCGCGAGCGCGGCTGGGCCGCGCCGGTCGAGGTAGGGGGTCCCTCCGGCGCGGCCGCCGCTCAGGAGGCCGTGCACTGGCTCGGGGCGACCAGGGTGAGGCCGAGCGAGGCGAGGAAGGGCAGGGGGTCGACGGTCGTGCCGTAGGCGCGGGTCGGGAAGGGGTTGCGCGGGCGGGGCTCGGAGGCCTCCGTGGGCTCCTCCGACGGCTCCTCGCTGGGCTCCTCCGACGGCTCCGGGCTCGGGGTCTCGCTCGGCTCGGGGCTGGGCGTCTTGCTCGGCTCCGGGCTGGGCGTCGCGCTCGGGTCGTCCGGGTCGGGGGTGGCGCTCGGGTCATCGGGGTCCGGCGTCGCGCTCGGGTCATCGGGGTCCGGCGTCGCGCTCGGGTCGTCCGGGTCCGGCGTCGCGTCCGGGTCGTCCGGGTCCGGCGTCGCGTCCGGGTCGTCCGGGTCCGGCGTCGCGTCCGGGTCGTCGGGGTCCGGCGTCGCGTCCGGGTCGTCGGGGTCCGGCGTCGCGTCCGGGTCGTCGGGGTCCGGCGTCGCGTCCGGGTCGTCGGGGTCCGGCGTCGCGCCCGGGTCGTCCGGGTCCGGCGTCTTGTCGTCGCCCGGGCTCGGGACGGCACCGAGGACCATGGCGGTGGACGTCCGGGTGACCGGGGTCTTCGTCAGCCCGAGGCCCGCGTCGGAGGTGTGGATCTCGAAGTGGAGGTGCGGGCCGGTGGAGTTGCCGTTGCTCCCCACCTCCGCGATGACCTCACCGGCGCGCACGTGCTGCCCGGGCTCGACGAAGACGCCGTCGGGGTACATGTGGACGTACCAGCTGTAGAAGGTCGTGTCCCGCACCGTGTGCTCGATGATGACGAGCTCGCTGGACCGGCCCAGCCGCCCGGCGCCCGTGTAGACGACCGTGCCGTCGGTGACGGCGTGGATGGGCGTGCCGAGCGGGGCGGCGAAGTCCACGCCCATGTGGAGCGAGTAGCTGCCGAAGATCGGGTGGGTGCGGTAGCCGTAGGGCGAGGTCACCCGGTAGGTGCCCGGGGCCACCGGATAGCTCGCGCACAGCGGGGAGTCGGTGAAGGGGTCGGTGTGGGCCTTGAGGGTGGCCACCGACTCGGCGACGAGCGTGACGCCGCCACCGAGGCCGAACTCCTCCGTCGGCGCCAGGGGCTTCACGGACCCCACCGGCTCGGCCTCGAGGGTGAGGTCCGCCGTGACGAACGCGCCGCCCGGCACCTTCGTGGGGCTCGGCACCGCCGTCCCGGCGGTCGTCAGGGCCGTGGTGCCGACGAGGAGGGCGGCGCAGCCGACCAGTCCCGCGCGGCGGAGGCGTGCCAGCCCGCCGGGACGCGGACCGGTCGCAGGAGCGTCGGCGACAGGCGCCGGCAATCCCCCTGCAGTCAGTGACATCCACGTCCCCTTGCGATCACGGCCGCGCAGGCACGCGGCCGGCCCAGCGTAACCGAGGTCACACGCCCGGGTCCATCCGCCCATCGGGCAGACCGAAGGGCAGCGTCGTCAGCAGTCGGCGGAGACCATGACGGCGTCGTGGTCGGCGAGGAAGGCGCCGGGGTCCGTCGTCGTCCCGGACTCGTCGAGGTGGATCTCGAGGTGGAGGTGAGGGCCGGTGGAGTTGCCGTTGTTGCCGACCTCGCCGATGACCTCACCGCCGCGGACCTGCTGGCCCTCGGTGACGAAGACGCCGTCCTCGTACATGTGGACGTACCAGCTGAAGAAGGTTTGACCGTCGATCTCGTGCTCGACGATGACGAGCATGCTCGAGCGCCCGTCCAGGCCCTCACCCGCGTGGACGACGACGCCGTCGGCGACCGCGTGGATGGGCGTGCCGAGCGGGGCGGCGAAGTCGAGACCCTCGTGCTTGGTCCACGTGCCCTGGATCGGGTGCACGCGGTTCCCGTACAGGGAGCTCTGCGTGTAGGTGCCGACGGCGAGCGGCATGGCCATGCGCTCGGCCCCGAGCGCGGCGCCGGCGCCGTTGGCCCCGCTGCCGGTGAGGGCGCTGCAGATCGCGGCGTCGCGGTCGACGCTGCGCGAGCTCTGGACGAGCGCGCGGGCGGAGGCGCTGGAGTCGGCGAGGAGGGCGGCGGTGCTGCCGGCGGCGTCGGAGTCGAGCTGGGAGGCCGCGGCGTCGAGGGCGTCGAGGACGGTCTCGCCGGCCGGGACGGTGGCCACGGTGGGCAGCTCCTCGGCGGCCCCGTGGTCGGTGCCCACGAAGCCGGCGAGCGGGGCGACGATCGTCGCGGCACCGAGCGCACCGAGGACGGCCGCGCGCGGCATCCAGCGGGGGGCGTGCACGCGGACCGGGCGGCGCGCGGAGGCCTGGTGCGCGGCGCGCAGCTCGGCGCGGCTGCGGTACTGCGGGCGGGCGGGGGCGGTCGTGCTGCCCTGCGCGGCCGCGGGGACGGTCGGGCTGCCCTCCGGGGCCGTGACGGCGGCCGTGGCCTCCTGCGAGGCGGTCGCCACGTGCCGGGCCTGGCCCACGCGGCCGACGGTGCCGTCGAGCGGGACGATGGCGACGAGCGAGCCGGTGAGCGCGGACGCCGCACGGGCGGCCGTCTCTCGGACGGCGAGCTGGCCGGCGCGGCGCTCCGCCTCCCGTAGCTGCCGTCGCGTCATCGGTGCCGTGGAGGGCATCGAGGCGCGCGCGGGCATAGGGAACCTTTCGGTGGATGGAGGGGCGCCGGGCAGACCCGGCGTGTCACGAAACAGTAACGACACCCGTGGCGCCGAGTCCACAAACGCGTCGGACCCTGTGCACGAGTGGTTCAGGAGGCGGCGCTGTGGCGCTGCATCGAGTCAGACACCTCGCCGACGAGCTCCTCGAGGATGTCCTCGAGGAAGACGACACCGACCGTCGGGCCACCCGGCAGCCCGACCCCGGCGAGGTGGGTCCCGGTGCGCTGCATGACCGCCAGGACGTCCTCGATCTCGTCTGTTGGCGCCACTCTGGGCAGCGCGCGCACCCGCCAGCGCGGGACCGGCTGGGCGCGCAGCGGGCCCTCGGCGTAGAGGACGTCCTTGATGTGGAGGTACCCGTCGACGGCACCCTCGAGGTTGCGCACCGGGAAGCGGGAGAAACCCGTCCGCGCGACCGCCGCCTCGAAGGCCTCGGGGGTCGTTCCGTCCTCGAGGGTGACGAGGTTCTCATCGGCGACCATGACCTCGGCGGCGTTCTTCTCGGAGAACTCCAGTGCCCCGGAGAGCAGCCCGAGCTCGTCCTGGAGCACGCCCTCCCGCTGCGAGCGCTCGATGATCGCGGCGACCTCCTCGGCGGTGAAGGCCGAGGTGACCTCGCTCTTCGGCTCGACACCGAAGAGCCGCAGGACGAGGTTGGCGAGCTCGTTGAGCGCGCGGATGAGCGGGGACAGGACGCGGGAGAGGAGGACGAGCGGCGGCCCGAACCACATCGCCGCCTTCTCCGGGCTGGTGACCGCGAGGTTCTTCGGCACCATCTCCCCGACGACGACGTGGAGGTAGATGACGAGCGCGAGCGCCACGGCGAAGCCGACGACGTGCGCGGACGCCGCGGGCAGCCCGAGGTCCATGAGCGGGCCCTCGACGAGGCGGGCGATGGCCGGCTCGGCCACCGCACCGATCCCCGTCGAGCAGACGGTGATGCCGAGCTGGGCGCAGGCCATCATGAGCGTCGCGTGCTCCATGGCCCACAGCACCGTGCGGGCGCGGCGGGAGGTCTCGGCGAGCGGCTCGACCCGGCTGCGCCGCGCGGACATGATCGCGAACTCGGCGCCGACGAAGAAGGCGTTGGCGACGAGGAGGACGAGGCCGACGAGCAGGGCGGTTCCCGAGCTCATGCGTCCACCTCCGTCCCACGGGCGCGCAGGCGCTCGATGCGCCGGCCGTCCATGAGCTCCACGCGCAGGACGACGCCGGGCAGCTCGACCTCGTCACCGACCTCGGCGATGCGCCCGAGCCGGGCCATGACGAGGCCGCCGAGCGTCTCGTAGGGCCCGTCGTCGGGGACGACGAGGTGGGCGAGGTGCGCGAGCTCGTCGGGGCGCATGACGCCGGGGACGACCCAGCTGCCGTCGGCCGTCTCGTGGGCGCCGGCGCGGCGGCGGTCGTGCTCGTCGGACACCTCGCCGACGATCTCCTCGACGACGTCCTCGAGCGTGACGATGCCGGACGTGCCGCCGTACTCGTCGACGACGACCGCCATCTGCATGCCGTCGTCGCGCAGGGAGACGAGCAGCGCGGCGAGGCCGAGGGTCTCGGGGACGCGCGGCGCCGGGATCATGAGGCTGCCGGCCGTCACCGGGACGTCGCCGCGGCGGTCGTGGGGCACGGCGATGGCGCGGCGCAGGTTGACCAGGCCGACGACGTCGTCGTCGTCGTCACCGAGGACGGGGAAGCGGGAGTGGCCGGTGCGGCGGGCGGTGGAGACGACGTCGGCCGCCGTCGCCGTGCGCGGCAGCGCCGTCATCCGCACGCGGTCGGTCATGACGTCGACGGCGGTGAGCGCCCCGATCCCGATGGAGCGGGTGAGGAGCGTCGCCGTGCCGATGTCGAGCGTGCCCTGCTCCGCCGAGCGGCGCACGAGCGCGGTGAGCTCGCTGGCGGAGCGGCCGCCGGCGAGCTCCTCGACCGGCTCGACGCCGAAGCGGCGCAGGATCGCGTTCGCGTTGCCGTTGAGGAGGGAGATGACCGGGCGCAGCACGCGGGTGAAGCCCCGCTGCAGCGGGGCGACGACGCCCGCCGTCGCGAAGGGGTCGGCGAGGGCGAGGTTCTTGGGGACGAGCTCCCCGAAGAGCATGGAGAAGCCGTTGACGAGCACGAGGGAGACGACGACGGCGGTGGCGCCGGCGGCCGCGGTGGCCAGGCCGGTGGAGCCGAGCGGGCCGCCCAGCAGCGTGACGAGGGCCGACTGCGCCGTGTAGCCGAGCAGGACGGTGGTGAGCGTGATGCCCAC
Source organism: Georgenia sp. Marseille-Q6866 (assembly GCF_965111665.1). Taxonomy (NCBI): domain Bacteria; kingdom Bacillati; phylum Actinomycetota; class Actinomycetes; order Allobogoriellales; family Allobogoriellaceae; genus Georgenia; species Georgenia sp. Marseille-Q6866. The sequence goes on from NZ_CBCOOR010000003.1 coordinate 202,491, forward strand.
CTGCGCGCCGGAGAGCTCGGTCGACAGGTGCTGCAGGGCGCGCTGCACGCCGAGGGCGCGCTTGTCGCCGGCGGCCACGCGCCGGTCGACGGTGGCCGGGTCCATCGCGACGAGGGAGAACTCGGCCGCGACGAAGACGGCGGTGCCGGCGGTGAGCGCGACGCCCAGGAGGACGAGCAGCCACTCGGTCAGCACCGGCACGCCCCTGGATGGGTGGGGAGGCCGCCGGGACTCGGGGGCTCGGCGTCCGCGTCACCCTCCGGATGTCGGGGTTCGGCGTCCGCCTCGGGACTGGCAGGCTCCGCGTCCGGTCCCGCGGCGGTGCCGGGGACCTCCAGCGGGCTGGTCTGTTGCTGCGCCATAGTGCGGACACGATACCGGCAGCGGGTGCGCACGGGGGTACTGCGGGGCACCGGTGTGCCAGAGTGCACTCATGGCCCACACCGGTCCCCCCACCACCGACGCCACCCGGGTGCTCGTCGTCGAGGACGAGCCGGACATCGCGGCGCAGATCGCCCACCGGCTGGCCGCCGAGGGCTGGCGCGTCGAGATCGCCGGGGACGGCCCCGGCGGGGTGGCCGCGGCGCGGACCTTCCTGCCCGACGTCGTCGTCCTCGACGTCATGCTGCCCGGGCTCGACGGCCTCGAGGTGTGCCGCCGGATCCAGGCCGAGCGCGAGGTGCCCGTCCTCATGCTCACCGCGCGCGACGACGAGACCGACATCCTCGTGGGCCTCGGCGTCGGGGCCGACGACTACATGACCAAGCCCTTCTCCATGCGCGAGCTGCTCGCCCGCCTCAAGGCGCTGGTCCGCCGGGCCGAGCGTGCCCGCCGCACCGCCGTGGAGGACAGCGGTGAGCCCGGTGAGGCGCCGCTCGTCCTCGGTGACCTCGAGATCGACCGCAACCAGCGCCGGGTGCGCCGTGGCGGCTCCGAGGCCCACCTCACCCCGACCGAGTTCGACCTCCTCGTGTGCCTCGCCGCGAGCCCCCGCACGGTGTTCTCCCGCGAGAAGCTGCTCGCGGAGGTGTGGGACTGGGCCGACGCGTCCGGTACCCGCACGGTCGACTCCCACGTCAAGGCGCTACGCCGCAAGCTCGGCGCCGACCTCGTGCGCACCGTCCACGGCGTCGGCTACGCGCTGGAACCGACCGGGGACGCCGCGGAGGCACGGTGAGCGGCCCGGGCGCGCGGCACGCCCGAGGGGGCCTGCGGATGTCGCGCCCCCTCGACCGCTTCGGCTCCCTCAAGATCAAGCTCGGTGTGCTCGTGGCGGTCACCGTCACCGCGGCCGCCTTCCTCACCTGGCTGGGGCTGCGCCACGAGCTGGGCCCCACCCGGACCTTCCCGCTCGCCATCGTCTCGGCGCTCGTCGTCACCCAGGTGCTGGCCCACGGCATGACCTCCCCGCTGCGGGAGATGACGGCCGCGGCGCGCGCGATGGCGCGTGGTGACTACTCGCGCCGGGTCACCGAGTCGAGCAACGACGAGGTCGGCGAGCTCGCGCGCGCCTTCAACCAGATGGCCGAGGACCTCGCGTCCGTCGACACCGCCCACCGGGAGATCGTCGCCAACGTGTCCCACGAGCTGCGCACCCCGGTGGCCGCGCTGCAGGCCCAGCTGGAGAACCTCGCCGACGGCGTCGTGCCCGCCTCCCCCGAGGCGCTGGAGGGGGCGCTGCGCCAGACCCAGCGGCTGGGCCGGCTCGTCGGCTACCTCCTCGACCTGTCCCGGGTGGAGGCGGGCGTCGTGGGGCTGGAGCTCGAGGACGTCGCCGTGCGGACACTCGTGGACGAGGCCGTCGCGGAGGCGGCCGCCGCGGCCAGCGCCGCGGGCCGGGACGTGCGCTGGGAGGTGACCGTGGAGCCGGCCGAGCTGCGGCTGCGGGTGGACCCCGTCCGGATCTCCCAGGTGCTCGCCAACCTGCTCGACAACGCCGTCCGGCACACGCCGTCGGGCACGCTCGTGTCGGTGCGGGCGTCCTCGGCGGCGCTGCGCGGGGAGGTCGTCATCGACGTCGTCGACTCCGGTGCCGGCATCCCGCCCGCCGACCGGGAGCGGGTCTTCGAGCGGTTCCAGCGGGGCAACAGCCCCGCGCTCACCGGGCGTGCGAGCACGGGCGGCACCGGGCTGGGGCTGGCGATCTCCCGGTGGGCGGTGGCGATCCACGGCGGCACGATCGAGGTCGCCGACTCCCAGGCCGGCGAGGGCGCCACCGTCCGGCTGCGGCTGCCCACCCGCGGCCCCCGGCTGCCACGGTCCGCGGGGACGATGCAGGGCCCCGCCTGACACTGCCTTGACCGCCGGTTGGGACTGAGGTCCGAGGTGCGCAGGCAGGACGGCTGATATGGCCCGATCGCCGCTCCCGGCTCCGTCCGGCGCGTCCGCATCGCCTAGGCTTGGAGGGCACTTTCTCCTCCATCCACACACGTCTCGGAAGAGGGCGATCCCCGAAGTGTCCACTCAGGAGCACCCTGACCCCGCTGCCGCTGCGTTCGGCACGAATGAATGGCTCATCGAGGAGCTGTTCGAGCAGTACAAGAAGGACCCCGAGCTCGTCGACCCGGCGTGGTGGGACTTCTTCAAGGACTACCAGCCCGGCAACGGCGCCGCCGAGGGCCGGGCCGCTCAGCAGCCCTCGACCCAGCCCTCCGCACCGCAGCAGCCCGCCTCCGCCGGCACGAGCGACCGCGAGGACGCGCCCGCCGCCGACCCGAGCCCGGCACCGGAGGCCCGCTCGACGAGCAGCGCCGCCGAGGCCCGGCCCTCGTCCGTGCCCGGCTCGGACACGACGGCCGGCAACCCGGCGCCCGCCCCGCAGGCCCGCAAGGTCGCCGAGACCGTGGCCCAGGAGCCCGCCCCGAGGCGTCCGCCCAGCCCGCCGTCGCCGGCTACACCTCCACCCCGCCTCCCGGCAGCGCGTCGAGGCCCCCACCGACGGCACGGTGAAGCTGCGAGGCCCCGCCGCGCGCGTCGTCAAGAACATGGAGGCGAGCCTCGAGGTGCCGACCGCGACGAGCGTGCGCGCCGTCCCGGCCAAGCTCCTCGTCGACAACCGCATCGTCATCAACAACCACCTCGCCCGCGGGCGGGGCGGCAAGATCTCCTTCACCCACCTCATCGGCTACGCCGTCGTCGAGGCCCTGGGCAAGCTGCCGGAGATGAACGCCTCCTACGCGGAGATCGACGGCAAGCCGGCGATGAACCAGCCGGCGAACGTCAACTTCGGCCTCGCCATCGACCTGCCCAAGCCCGACGGCACGCGCCAGCTCCTCGTCCCGTCGGTCAAGGCCGCGGACGCGATGGACTTCGGCCAGTTCCGGATCGCCTACGAGGACCTCGTCCGCAAGGCGCGGAACAACAAGCTCACCGTCGACGACTTCGCCGGCACGACGATCACGCTCACCAACCCCGGCACGATCGGCACCGTCCACTCGATGCCGCGGCTCATGGTCGGGCAGGGCACGATCGTCGGCGTCGGGGCGCTGGACTACCCGGCCGAGTACAAGGGCGCCTCCGAGGAGACCCTCGCCCGCGCCGGCGTCTCCAAGATCCTCACGCTGACCTCCACCTACGACCACCGGATCATCCAGGGCGCGGCGTCCGGGGAGTTCCTCCGCATCCTCGAGGAGAAGCTGCTCGGCCAGGACGGGTTCTACGACCGCGTCTTCGCCTCCCTGCGCGTGCCCTACGAGCCGGTCCGCTGGCAGCGCGACGTCCACGTCGACCCGGAGACCGAGATGGGCAAGCCCGCCCGGATCGCCGAGGTCATCCACTCCTACCGCTCGCGCGGCCACCTCATGGCCGACACCGACCCGCTGACCTACCGTCAGCGTCGTCACCCCGACCTCGACATCACCAACCACGGGCTGTCGCTGTGGGACCTGGACCGCACCTTCCCCACGGGTAGCTTCGCGGGCACCAGCCGGCTGCCGTTCCGCGACATCCTCGGCATCCTGCGCGACACGTACTGCCGCACCATCGGCATCGAGTACATGCACCTGCAGGACCCGGTCGAGCGGCGCTGGATGCAGGCACGGCTCGAGACGCCGTACCAGAAGCCCTCCCCCGAGGAGCAGCTGCAGATCCTGCGCAAGCTCGGGCAGGCGGAGGCCTTCGAGACCTTCCTCCAGACGAAGTACGTCGGGCAGAAGCGCTTCAGCCTCGAGGGCGGTGAGTCGCTCATCCCGATGCTCGACACCATCCTCACCGGCGCCGCGCGCGACGGCCTGGACGAGGTCGCCATCGGCATGGCCCACCGCGGCCGCCTCAACGTGCTGGCGAACATCGCGGGCAAGTCCTACGCCCAGGTCTTCTCCGAGTTCGAGGGCAACCAGGACCCGCGGACCATCCAGGGCTCCGGGGACGTCAAGTACCACCTCGGCACGGTCGGTGAGTTCACCGCGCACACCGGGGAGCAGACGCGGGTGTACCTCGCGGCCAACCCCTCCCACCTCGAGGCCGTCAACGGCGTCCTCGAGGGGGTGACGCGCGCCAAGCAGGACCGCATCGACCTCGGCCAGCAGGGCTTCTCCGTGCTGCCGATTCTCATCCACGGCGACGCGGCCTTTGCCGGCCAGGGCGTGGTGACCGAGACCCTCCAGCTCTCGCAGCTGCGCGGCTACCGCACCGGCGGCACCGTGCACATCCTGGTGAACAATCAGATCGGCTTCACCACCGGTCCGGCGAGCTCCCGCTCCACCCACTACCCCACCGACGTCGCCAAGGGTCTGCAGATCCCGATCTTCCACGTCAACGGGGACGACCCCGAGGCCGTGGCCCGGGTCGCGGAGCTGGCCTACGCCTACCGGCAGGAGTTCCGCAAGGACGTCATCATCGACCTCGTGTGCTACCGCCGCCGCGGGCACAACGAGGGCGACGACCCCTCGATGACCCAGCCGGTCATGTACTCCCTCATCGAGAACAAGCGCAGCACCCGCAAGCTCTTCACCGAGGCGCTCGTCGGCCGCGGGGACATCACCCCGGAGCAGGCGGAGCAGGCGCTGCACGAGTACCAGTCCGAGCTCGAGAAGGCCTTCACCGAGACCCGCGAGGTGGGCTGGCGACCGCCCGTCCGCGAGGACGAGCAGGTCGCCGGGCTCGAGCTGCCCGAGTCGCAACAGGTCGACGCCGGCACGATGGTCGGCTGGCAGACCGCCGTGCCCGAGCCCGTCCTCGGCCGTATCGGCACGGCGCACGTGCGCCCGCCGGAGGGCTTCTCGGTCCACCCCAAGCTCGCCAAGCTCCTCGAGCGGCGCGAGGTCATGTCCCGCGAGGGGGAGATCGACTGGGGCTTCGGGGAGATCCTCGCCTTCGGCTCCCTCCTCATGGAGGGCACGCCGGTGCGCCTCGCCGGGCAGGACTCCCGCCGCGGCACCTTCGTCCAGCGCCACGCGGTCTTCCACGACGCCAAGAGCGGGTCCGAGTGGACCCCGCTCATGTACCTCACCGGGGACCAGGCGAAGTTCTGGGTGTACGACTCCTCGCTGTCGGAGTACGCCGCGATGGCCTTCGAGTACGGCTACTCGGTGGAGCGGCCCGACGCGCTCGTCCTGTGGGAGGCCCAGTTCGGTGACTTCGTCAACGGCGCCCAGATCGTCGTCGACGAGTTCATCTCCTCCTCCGAGCAGAAGTGGGGCCAGCGGTCCTCCCTCGTCCTCCTCCTGCCCCACGGCTACGAGGGCCAGGGCCCGGACCACTCCTCCGGCCGCATCGAGCGCTTCCTCCAGCTGTGCGCGGAGGAGAACATGATCGTGGCGCAGCCGAGCACGCCGGCCAACCACTTCCACATGCTGCGCCGCCAGGCCTACAACCGGCCGCGGGTGCCCCTCATCGCCTTCACCCCGAAGCAGCTGCTGCGCCTGCGCGCGGCGGCGTCCCCGCTGGAGGACTTCACCAGCGGGACCTTCCGGACGGTGATCGGCGACCAGGGCGGCGTCCAGGGCGACGTCAGCCGCGTGCTCCTGTGCTCCGGCCGGGTCTACTACGACCTCGCCGCGCACCGGGAGAAGACGGGCGCGACGTCCACGGCGATCATCCGGCTCGAGCAGCTCTACCCGCTCGACCAGGACGCCGTGCGTGCCGAGCTCGACCGCTACCCGGGCGCCGAGGTCGTGTGGGTGCAGGACGAGCCGGCCAACCAGGGCGCGTGGACCTTCCTGTCCGACCACCTCTCCAGCGAGGCCCTCGGCGGGCGCGAGCTGCGCCTCGTGTCCCGCCCGGCGGCCGCCTCGCCGGCCACGGGTGCGGGCCGTGTCCACAAGGAGCAGCAGGCCACCCTCCTCGAGTCGGCCTTCGGCTGACCGGAGCGGCGCGACGCGGGCCGGCCCCCTCGGGGCCGGCCCGCGGTAGGTTCAGGGCACTGTCGAGAAGGGAGCCAGGGTGAGCGAGAGGGACGTGCGGATCTGCGTCGTCGGCGACGAGCTGTCCGCGGGGATGGGCGACGCCCGCGGGCTCGGCTGGGTGGGGCGCGTCGTCGCCCGCACGGACAGCGAGGACCCGCTCTTCGTCACCTCCCTGGCGGTGCCGGACGAGACGTCCACCGCCCTGTCGGGACGCTGGGAGAGCGAGTGCCAGCGGCGCTTCGCCCCGGGCAGCGACAACCGGCTCGTCGTCGCCCTCGGCTCGGCTGACCTCACCGCGGGCCTGTCCCTGGCGCGCAGCCGCCTCAACCTCGCCAACATCCTCGACAGTGCCCGCTCCCAGCAGGTCGAGATCTTCGTCGTCGGGCCCCCGCCCCGTCCCGGGGTGGACGCCGACGCGCTGGGCGCGCTCTCGGACGCCTACGCGGACGTCTCCACCCGCCGTCAGGTCCGCTACGTCGAGACCTTCGCGCCGCTGCGCACCCACGACCAGTGGCTGGCCGACGTCGCCGCCGGCGACGGCGTGCACCCGGGCCAGGCCGGCTACGGCCTCCTCGCGTGGCTCGTGCTCCACAACGGCTGGCACGACTGGCTGGGCCTCCCCCACCCGAGCTGACCACCCCTCCTTGCGCCGAGAGCCGGATTCCTCCGCGGAGGAATCCGGCTCTCGGCGTATGTAGAGGGTGCTAGTTGCTGCGGATCCAGCCGGGGAGGTTCATCGGGTCGATCGTCGAGCCGTTCTTCCACACCTCGAAGTGGACGTGGCAGCCGGTGACGTTGCCGGTCATGCCGGTGTAGCCGACGACGTCGCCCTTGTCGACCCACTGGCCGGCGCGCACGTTGAAGCGGCTGAGGTGGTTCGTCACGGTGACGTAGCCGCTGCCGTTCATCGTCCCGTGGTCGATGATGACCTGGTTGCCGTGCGAGGCGTTGCCAGGCGCGGGGATGGTCGCCTTGACCGTGCCGCTCGCCGCGGCGACCTGCGGGTTGCCGCACGCGGAGCGGACGTCGACGCCGGCGTGGAACCACTCGTAGCCCGCGAGCGGGTGCATGCGCATGCCGTATGGGGAGGTGACGTACAGCGGGTTGGGCACCGGCGGGATCATCGAGCCGGAGCTGCTGCCACCCCCGCTGTTGGAGGAACCACCGCCGCCGCCCGAGGACGAGCCGCCGCCGCTGGAGCCACCGCTGGACCCGCCGCTGCTCTGCGCGGCAGCCGCGCGGCGCTCCCGCTCCCGGCGCTCCTGCTCGCGCCGTTCGGCCTCCCGCTGCTCGACGGTGCCCGCCCGGTCCGCCTCGATGCCGGCGATGATGCCCGCGAGGCGGTCGTCGTCGGCCTCCTTCTGGGCGAGGTCCTCGTTGAGCCGGCCCTGCAGCGCCTCGAGCTCGGCGGCCAGGGCGGTCTGCTGCTCCTGGATCTCGACGATCTCCCGGCGGTGCGCGTCGGCGGCGGCCCGTGCCTCGTCGGCGGCGGCCACGGCCTCCTCGGCCTGCGCGTGGAGCTCGTCGATGCGGTCGCGCACGGCCTGCTGGCGCAGCTCGCGGTTGCGGTTGACGGCGGTGATGGTCTCGAGGTCGGTGATGACCTTCGTCTGGGTGCGCACCGCGGTGTCGACGATCGCCGTCTGGCGGATGAACTCCTCGCTGGACTCCGCGTTGAGGACCACCGACAGCCCGCTGAGGGAGGCCCCGCCGCGGTAGGTGCTGCGGGCGAGCTCACCGATGGACGAGCGGGTCGACTCGATCTGCGCGTCTCCCTCGGCGAGCTGCTCGCCGAGGTCCCCGAGCTCGCTCTCCGCGAGGGTGAGGCGGTCGGCCACCGCCTGCTCCTCGCGCTCGGCGGCCGCGAGCGCGTCCTGCGCCTCGGCCAGCGCGGCCTCGGCCAGCGGGAGGCGCGCGTTGGCGTCCTCGAGGGCGAGGTAGGCGGTGGCGAGGTCGGCGTTGGTGCCCTCCAGCCGGGACTCCAGCGCCTCCCGCTCGCGGGCGAGCTCCTCGCGCTCCTCCCGCTGCTGGCGCAGCTGGCGGTCGTACTCGCGGATCTCGTCGTCGTAGTCGGCGACGGCGGAGGTGCCGCCGGCGAGGAGCACGACGGCGAGCGCCGCGGACAGCAGCACGCGGAGACGGCGGGGACTACGGGAGCTCGTCATGTCAGACCCTCGTGTAGCGGCTCAGGGACACCAGCGAGCTGATGCCGGCGAGCAGGATGGCGGCGGCGACCAGGAGTGGCGCGATGAGCAGGACGTCGCCGGTGTCGACGAACTGCACCCACTGGAACTCCGTGGCCAGCCACCCCTCGACGAGGTAGCGCGCGGCGAGCCAGAGCCCGCCGACGGCGAGTGCCGCACCGGCAAGCGCGGCGAGCGCGCCCTCGAGCATGAAGGGCAGCTGGATGAACAGGTTGGACGCGCCCACGAGCCGCATGATCGACGTCTCGCGCCGTCGGCTCATCGCCGACAGCCGGATCGTCGTCGTGATGAGGAGGACCGCGGTGACGATCATGACGCCGGCGAGGGCGACGGCGAGGAGCGTGGCGCGGTCGAGGATGAGGAAGAGCGGCTCGAGGAGCGCGCGCTGGTCGACGACGTCCTCGACGCCGGGCCGGCCGGTGAGCTCGTCGGCGACCACCTGGTACTGCTCGGGGTCGACGAGCTTGATCCGGAAGGAGACCTGCATCTGCTCGGGGGTGAGGGACTGGGTCCACACCGTGTCGGGCATCTGCTCCTGGAAGGCCGCGTAGGCCTCCTCCTTGGTCTCGAAGAAGACCTCGTCGACGTAGGGGGCGAGCGCCTCGGAGGCGAGAAGCTCCTCGATGTCGGCGAGCTGGTCCTCGCTCACCTCACCGGTGGCGCAGGTGGGCACCGCGGAGTCCTGCGGGCACATGAAGACGGAGACCTCGACGCGGTCGTACCAGTCGTCCTTCATGTTGCCGATCTGCATCTGCAGCAGCGCGGCGGCGCCGACGAAGACGAGGGAGATGAAGGTGACGAGGACGACGGAGATCGTCATCGACACGTTGCGCCGCAGCCCGGAGGCGAGCTGGGAGAGGACGAAGCGAAGTCTCATGGTCCCTACCTCGCCGCACCGTAGACGCCGCGCGACTGGTCGCGCACCGTCCGGCCGTCCTCGAGCTCGATGACGCGCTTGCGCATCTGGTCGACGATCTCGTCGTCGTGGGTGGCCATGACCACCGTGGTGCCGATCCGGTTGATCCGGTCGAGCAGCCGCATGATCCCGATCGACGTCGTCGGGTCGAGGTTGCCGGTGGGCTCGTCGGCCAGCAGGATCGCGGGCCGGTTGACGAAGGCACGGGCGATGGCCACGCGCTGCTGCTCACCACCGGACAGCTCGTGCGGCATGCGCTTCTCCTTGCCCTCCAGGCCCACGGTCTCCAGGACCTCGGGGACCGTGGTGAGCACGTGGTGGCGGGGCTTGCCGATGACCTGCAGGGCGATGGCGACGTTGTCGAACACGGTCTTGTTCGGCAGCAGCCGGAAGTCCTGGAAGACCATGCCGATCTGGCGGCGCAGCTGGGGCACGCGCCACTGGGACACCGTGGACAGGTCCCGGCCCAGGGCGAAGACCTGCCCGGACGTGGCGCGCTCCTCGCGCAGGACGAGCCGCAGGAAGGTCGACTTCCCGGAGCCGGACTGGCCGACGAGGAAGACGAACTCGCCGCGCTCGATCTCCAGGGTCACCTGGTCCAGCGCGGGTCGCGCGCCCCTGGCGTACACCTTGGAGACGTTCTCGAATCGAATCATGCTCTGGAGCCAGTCTCGGAAGTGGGGGAAGGCGGAACTCTGGCCTTCTCGAGAGTAGGCACGCGTCTCCCCCGCTCCCCGGCCGACACGCCGACGGCGGCGGCGCGGGCCCACGCCGTGCGACCGGGTCCACCGGTCGGTGCTACCGGCGGATGTACCCCTGCTCGGTGGCGGCCGCGACGGCGGCGGTCCGGGAGCCGACGTCCAGCTTGGCGTAGATGTGCGCCAGGTGTGACTTCACGGTCGCCGGGCTGAGGTAGAGCTCGGAGCCGACCTGCTGGTTGCTCAGGCCGCGCGCGACCAGCTGGAGGATCTCGACCTCCCGCGGACTGAGCGACTCACCCCGGCCGCGCACCCGGTCCATCAGCCGAGCGGCGATGGCAGGTGCCAGTGCGGACCTGCCGCCGGCCGCGGCCCGGACCGCGGCCGTCAGCTCCTCCGGCGGGGCGTCCTTGAGGAGGTAGCCGGTCGCGCCGGCCTCCACCGCCGCGAGGATGTCGACGTCCGTCTCGTAGGTGGTGAGGACCAGCACGCGCGGACCCCCGGCACGGGCGGTGATCGCGGCTGTGGCCTCCGAGCCGTGCATGCCCGCGCCGAACTGGAGGTCCATGAGGACGACGTCGACGGCGGTCGTCTCGCTCAGCTCGACGGCCTCCTCCGCGGTGGCGGCCTCCGCGACGACGACGAGGTCCGGTTCGGTCTCGAGCACCGCCCGCAGCCCCGCGCGGACCACCGGGTGGTCGTCGGCGAGCAGCAGCCGGATGCGCGGCGCACTCACGGCTCCACGCCCTCACCGCCGAGCGGCAGGCGGACGGCGACCACGGTTCCCCGCCCGGGCGCCGACTCCACCGTCAATGTGCCGTGGAGCGCGTCCGCCCGGGCGCGCATCGTGGTCAGGCCGAAGCCGCCGTCCGCGGCAGGGTGGACGTCCTGCGCGTCGAAGCCCACGCCGTCGTCGGCAACCTCCAGGCGAACCTCGTGGCCGACGACGCCGAGCGTGACGCGCGCGCGGGTCGCGGCGGCGTGCTGGACGACGTTCGCCAGGGCCGACTGAGCGACCCGCAGCAGGGCGACCTCATGGCTCGTCGGCAGCTCGTCCGGTGCCGCGGCGGCGACCACGGCGGTGGCCACGCCGGCGTCGGTCGTGGCGGCGGCGAGCCGCTCAAGCGCGGCCGGCAGCGCTCCGGCGTCGAGTCCCGGCGGCGTCTCGTCACGCACGAAGCGACGTGCCTCGGCGAGGTTGTCCACGGCCGCCTCCCGGGCCCGGACGACGTGGCCGGCCGCGACGTCCGGCCGGTCGGGCAGCGCCCGTTCCGCGGCGCGCAGGAACAGCTGGATGCTCGACAGTCCCTGGGCGAGCGTGTCGTGGATCTCCCGGGCGAGGCGCTCGCGCTCGGTGAGCATCCCGGCGGCGCGCTCGGCGGCGGCCAGCTCGGCCCGGGTCTCGGTGAGCTCGACGATGAGCCGGCGCCGCGCGTCGCTCTCCCGGTACAGCGCCTGGTAGCCGAGTACGGTCGCCACGGCCACCGCCGCCCCCAGGACCGGGCCCACGACCATCGGCGCGGTGAGCGTGTGCTGGTGCCAGCCGAAGCCGGCGACGGCCGCGGCTGTCGTCGCCACGACGGCCAGCAGGCCGAGCCGCAAGGGCAGCAGGTGCAGCTGGAGGAAGAAGAGCGGGAAGGCGAGCCACACGGCGTCGGCGGAGAAGGCGAGCAGGACCAGCCAGCACACCGCGACGGCGGCAAGCCACAGCGCGGCCGCCCGCGGCGAGCGACGCACCCGTGGCACCAGCGAGCCGGCGCCGTAGACGGCGGCCATGACGCTGGCCGACGCGACCACGGCGCCGGCGCTCGGCACCCCGGACTGCCCGGTGACGGCACGCAGCACCGCGAGCCCGAGCATGGCGAGCACCAGCAGGTGCAGGCACAGCCGCAGCACCCGCAGCACGGGGGTCAGCGCGTCGGGGTTCACAGGACACCCAGCGTAGGCGCGGCACCGCCCGGCGGCATCGGCCGAAAGGTGTAGCGGCGCATGGATCGGCCGGCCACCGGAACGCAGCCCATCGCCCGATGCCCGGCAGGGCCCCTCGCCCGGAGGCTGGGAGCAGCGCCGGGGAACCACCCGGCACCGAGACGTGAGGAGGCCCGATCGTGTTCCTGGCCTGGAGAGACCTGCGATTCGCCAAGGGGAGGTTCGTGCTCATGGGGGCGGTGGTCGTCCTCATCACCGTGCTCGTCGGGCTGGTCTCCGGACTGACCGCCGGGCTGGCGCGGCAGAGCACCTCGGCGATCATCGACCTGCCCGCCGACCACCTGGCCTTCGCCGCCCCGGCCGACGGCGAGGGCATCGCCTTCACCGCCTCCAGCGTCGAGGAGCCCACCTGGCAGGCCTGGGCGGCGCAGCCCGGCGTCAGCCGGGCCGAGCCGCTCGCCGTCACGACCACCCGAGCGCAGGCCGGGGACGCCACCGCCAGTGTCTCGAGCTTCGGCGTGCTGCCGGGCTCCGGCCTGGCGCCCGCCGAGGTCGCGGCCGGCACCGTCGTCCTGTCGTCCACGGCCGCCGAGGACCTGGGCGCTGGCGAGGGGGACACGATCACCCTCACCGGCACCGCTCTCACGGTGGCTGCCGTGGCGGGGGACGACTCCTTCAGCCACACCCCCGTCGTGTGGGCGGCACTCGACGACGTCCAGCAGCCCGGCCACGACGGCGCGCCGGTGGCCACCGTGGTCGCGCTGACGACCACCGACACGGCCGGCCTCGCCGCCGCCGACGCCGAGCTCGGCACCGAGACGGTCAGCCGCGCCGACTCGCTCAGCGCGATCGGCTCCTACACCTCGGAGAACGGCTCGCTGCACCTCATGCGGGGCTTCCTCTTCGCCATCTCCGCGCTGGTGATCGGGGCGTTCTTCACGGTGTGGACCATCCAGCGCTCCGGGGACGTGGCGGTGCTCAAGGCGCTCGGTGCCTCGACCGGCTACCTGCTGCGTGACGCCCTCGGCCAGGCCGCAGTCCTGCTTGCCCTGGGCACCGGCCTGGGCACGGCGATCGTCGCCGGGATCGGCCTGGCGATCGGCGGCGCCGTGCCCTTCGTCCTCAGCGCGTCGACGACGCTGCTGCCCGCCCTCGTCCTCATCGCCCTCGGTGTCCTGGGCGCCGGCCTCGCCGTGCGCCGGATCACCTCCGTCGACCCCCTGACCGCACTTGGGAGCGCCCGATGACCCTCGACCTGTCCCACATCACCCTCACCTACCCCGACGGCTCGTCGCGGCTGACCGCCCTCGACGACGTCACCGTGAGCGTCCCGGCCGGCACCGTGACCGCGCTCGTCGGCCCCTCGGGCTCCGGCAAGTCGAGCCTGCTGGCTGTCGCCGCCACGCTCATCATCCCCGACTCCGGGCGCGTCGTCGTCGCTGGCAGCGACACCACGGGCCTGAGCCGCAAGGAGCTGACCGCCCTGCGCCGGACCAGCATCGGCACGATCTTCCAGCAGCCGAACCTGCTGCCGTCGCTGACGGCGGTCGAGCAGCTGCAGGTGGTCGCCCACCTCGCCGGGACGCCCGCCGCCTCGGCACGTGCCCGCGGACTGGAGCTGCTCGACGCCGTCGGGCTGGCCGACCGCGCCGACCACCGCCCGCACCAGCTGTCCGGCGGTCAGCGGCAGCGCGTGAACATCGCCCGGGCCCTGATGAACGAGCCCACGGTGCTGCTGGTCGACGAGCCGACGAGCGCCCTGGACCACGAGCGCGGCGCGGCCGTGCTGGGCCTCCTCACCACCCTCACCCGGGAACGGCGGACCGCGACGGTGGTCGTCACCCACGACAGGTCCCAGCTGGGCGGCGTGGACGCCGTCGTGGAGATCCACGACGGCGCGGTCACCGCACGCAGCGAGCTGGCCACGACGGGCTGAGCTCGCGAGCGCGGTGAGCTCAGGCGGCGTCGCCCTCGTGCTGCTTGCGCCAGCGGATGCCGGCCTCGATGAAGTCGTCGATCTCGCCGTCGAACACGGCCGAGGGGTTGCCCTGCTCGTGCTCGGTGCGCAGGTCCTTGACCATCTGGTAGGGCTGCAGGACGTAGGAGCGCATCTGGTCGCCCCAGCTCGCCTTGACGTCGCCGGCGAGCGCCTTCTTCGCGGCGCTCTCCTCCTGCTGGCGCACGAGGAGCAGACGCGACTGCAGGACGCGCAGCGCGGCGGCGCGGTTCTGGATCTGGGACTTCTCGTTCTGCATCGAGACGACGATCCCGGTGGGGATGTGGGTCATGCGCACCGCGGAGTCGGTCGTGTTGACCGACTGGCCGCCCGGGCCGGAGGAGCGGAAGACGTCGACCTTGATCTCCGACTCGGGGATCTCGACGTGGTCGGTCTGCTCGATGAGCGGGATGACCTCGACGGCGGCGAAGGAGGTCTGGCGCCGGCCCTGGTTGTCGAAGGGGGAGATCCGCACGAGGCGGTGCGTGCCGGCCTCGACGGAGAGGTGGCCGAAGGCGTAGGGCGCCTTGACCTCGAAGGTCACGCTCTTGAGCCCGGCCTCCTCGGCGTAGGACGTGTCGAGCACCTTGGTCGGGTAGCCGTGCCGCTCCGCCCAGCGCAGGTACATGCGCATGAGCATCTCGGCGAAGTCGGCGGCGTCGACGCCACCGGCACCCGCACGGATCGTCACGACGGCCTCGCGCTGGTCGTACTCGCCGGACAGGAGCGTGCGCACCTCGAGGTCCTCGAGGTCCTTGCGGATGGCGGTGAGCTCGGCCTCGGCGTCGTGGAGGAAGGCGTCGGCGTCCGCGCCGTCCTCCTCCTCCCCGAGCTCGACGAGCGCCTCGAGGTCCTCGATGCGCTGGCCCATCCGCTCGACCCGGCTGAGCTCGGCCTGCGCGTGGGAGAGCTGGCTGGTCACCGCCTGGGCGGCCTCCTGGTCGTCCCACAGGTCGGGGGCGCCGGCCTTCTCGGAGAGCTCGGCGATCTGCGCGCGCAGGGCGACCGGGTCCGTCACCGCGCTGATCGCGCGGAAGGTGGAGCGCAGGTGCTGGATCTCGTTCGGGAAGTCGATGGCCACGGTCACCCAGGCTACGCGATGGCGCGCGCCGGGGAGGCACCGCTCCCGCTCAGCCGACGACGAGCCCCACGGCGAGGGCGATCATGACGACGCCGATGACGGCGTCGAGCACCCGCCAGGTTCCCGGGCGGCGCAGCGCGGGCGCAGCGGCGTGGGCCCCGAGGCCGAGGGCGGTGAACCAGGTGACGCTGCCGGCGACGGCCCCGGCCGCGAACCACCACCGCCCCACCTCGCCGTGCTGGTTCCCGATCGAGCCGAGCAGGAGAACGGTGTCGAGGTACACGTGCGGGTTGAGGTAGGTGAGGGCGAGGGCGGTGAGGGCCACCTGACGGCGGGTGGCCGGGCCTGCCTCGCGCGCCTCGAGCGCCTGCGGGCGGCGGGCGTCGAGCAGCGAGCGCAGCCCGTAGGCGGCGAGGTAGGCCGCGCCGGCCCACCGCAGCACCGTGAGGAGCACCGGGTTGCCGGCGACGACCGAGCCCACGCCGCTGACCCCGACCGTGATGAGCAGCGCGTCGGACAGCGCGCAGATGGCGACGACGAGGCCGACGTGGCTGCGGGTCAGGCCTTGGCGCAGGACGAAGGCGTTCTGCGCGCCGATGGCGACGATGAGGGACAGACCCGTGAGGAGTCCGGCGAGAAGGGGCGTCACGAGGACGAGGCTAGGAGCCGTCAGTCCTGAAGCCAAACAACAGTTTCTTGCCCTGCATTAGCATTGCTTCATGCACCTGCGCCCGGAGCAGCTCGCGGCCCTCGTCGCCATCGTCGACGAGGGCAGCTTCGATGCCGCCGCCCACCACCTGTCCGTCACGCCGTCCGCGGTCAGCCAGCGCATCCGCGCGCTCGAGAGCCAGGTCGGGCAGGTGCTCCTCCTGCGCACGACGCCGAGCCGCGTCACCGAGGCCGGCGCCGCCGTCCTCCGCACGGCCCGGCAGCAGCAGCTTCTGGAACGCGAGCTGCGTGCCGAGCTGTCCGCCACCGGTGGTGCGGGGACGGCGCCCCTCCCCGTGGCGGTCAACGCCGACTCCCTCGCCACCTGGTTCGTGCGGGTCCTCGCCGAGTGCGCCTCGTGGCCCGACGTCAGCCTGCGGCTCCACGTCGAGGACCAGGGCCACTCCGCCACCCTCCTCCGGACCGGGGCCGTCCTGGGTGCGGTGACGTCGGAGCCCGTCGCGGTGCAGGGCTGTTCGGTCGAGCCCCTCGGCACGATGCGCTACGTCCCCGTGGCCGCCCCGGAGCTGGCCGCGCGGTGGACACGCGGTCGCGCCGTCGAGTGGGCGGGCATGCCCGTCGTGCGGTTCAACGCCAAGGACGACCTCCAGCAGCGGGTGCTCGCGGCCCGTGGCGTCACGGCATCACCACCGACGCACGTCGTCCCGTCCTCGGAGGGCTTCCTCGCGGCCGTCCGTGCCGGGCTCGGCTGGGGTGTCGTGCCGGAGGAGCAGCTGGGGGACGACGTCGAGCGCGGACGCCTGGTCCGCCTCCCCGGGCGCGACCGGGTCGACGTCCCGCTGTACTGGCAGCGCTGGCGCCTGCGCTCGGAGCGGATCGACCGGGTCACCGCCGCGGTTCGCTCGGCGGCCGCGACCCTCCACCCCTGAGCAGGTCCGCCGCTCAGAAGGTGTAGGCGATGACGACCATCGCGATGAGGACGACCGCGATGACGGCCGTCGTCACCCGCCACCACAGGGGCTGGACGGGCCGGTGCCGGTCGCCGTCGTCACGGAGCTCCGGGGGCAGGTCGCTCATCGCCGTTCCTTCCGTCGGTAGGCGGGGGTGCCGATGACCAGCACGATGAAGGCCAGCACCATGACCCCGATGATCACCGTAGCCATCGCGACAGCGTCCTCGCCGAGGACGCCGACGAGCGGGCTCACGACGCCGGCGAGACCGGCCTGGGCGGCACCGATGAGCGCGGCCGCGGAGCCTGCCCGCTCGCCGTGGCGGCTGAGCGCGAGGGCGCTCGCGTTGGGCGGCACCACGGAGTTGACGGCGAGGAGCAGCCAGAGCGGGACGACGATCCCCACGAGCCCCGCGATGTCGCGGAAGGCGATGACGTAGAGGGCGACGGCGAGTGCGAGCGCGATCGGCACCGCCACCCGCATGATGTGGAGCGGGTCGAAGCGCTGGACGATGGCGGCGTTGACCTGCGCGCCCAGGACGAGGCCGATGCCGTTGAGGGCGAAGAGGAGCGCGAACTGGGTCTCCCCGAGCCCGTACTGCTCCTGGAAGACGAAGGGCGAGCCGGCGACGTAGCTCATGAGGGCGCCCAGGCCGAGGCCCGGGAGGATCGCGAGCGCGACGAACTGCCGGTCGCGCAGCAGCACCCGGTAGCCGCGCAGGGCCCCGCCGACCCCCTCGCTGCGGCGCCGCTCCGGGGGCAGGGACTCGGGCAGGAAGCGCCACATGAAGAACATAAGTGCCACGCCCAGCGCGGCGAGCACGCCGAAGACGGCGCGCCAGCCGGCGATGTCGGCGACGAGGCTGCCGGCCGTCGGGGCGAGCAGCGGCGCGATGCCGATGACGAGCATGAGCCGGGAGAGGATCGCCGAGGCGGTGGCCCCGCTGTAGCGGTCGCGGATGACCGCCATCGCCGTCGTCGTCGCGGCAGCGTTCCCGATGCCCTGGATGACGCGCAGGACGAGCAGCGGGACGATGCCGGCCGCGAAGATGCACAGCACCGAGGCGATGACGTGGAGCAGGACGCCGATCATCACCGGGCGGCGCCGGCCGTAGCGGTCGGACAGCGGGCCGGCGAGGAGCTGGCCGAACGCACCGCCGATGAGGACGCCGGTGATGGTGCCCTGGACGAGGGCAGGCGTCGTGTCGAGCTCGGTCGCCACCACGGGCAGCGACGGGAGGTACATGTCGGTGGTGACCGCGGGCAGCGCGGCCATGACGCCGACGAGGAGGATGAACTTCGCACTGGGCCGCGGGGACCGCGGGGCGAGGTTGGTCACCGGACAATCGTGCACCACCGCCGGGGCTCGCCCGAGCCGAGGTCCGCCCCGGCGGTGTGAGTCGTGACTCAGTCGTCCGAGACGGTGACGGTGACCTCGATGTTGCCCCGGGTGGCGTGGGAGTAGGGACAGACCTCGTGGGCCTTGTCGGCGAGCTGCTGGGCCTGCTCGTGCGGGACGTCCGGGAGCACGACCTCGAGGGTGACGGCGAGGCCGAAGCCGCCGCCCTCGCGCTTGCCGACGTCGACGCGCCCGCCGACGGTCGAGCCCTGGACGTCGACCCCGATCTGGCGGGCGACGCCCTGCAGGGCGGAGTGGAAGCAGGCGGCGAAGCCCGCGGCGAAGAGGAGCTCGGGGTTGGCGCCGTTCCCGGACCCGCCCATCTCCTTGGGGACGGCCATGTCGAGGTCGAGCCGGCCGTCGGGGGTGCTCACGTGGCCGTCGCGGCCGGCGCCGGTGGACAGTGCTTCAGCGGTGTAGAGGGCTTCCATCGCCCCACCATCGGTCAGCTGCGGCCGGCGCGCACGCCGGTGGACCGGTCGCCCGTCAGCTGGGCCAGGGCCGCGCCGAGGCGGCGATCGATCTCCTCCTCCGTCAGCCGACCGGCCTCCAGGGTGCGGTCGGCGCCGACGTAGTAGAACGCCGCGCCGATCTCCTCCAGCGGCCGGCCGGTCCGCCGCGACCAGGCGAGGCGGTAGAGGGCGAGCTGGAGCTCTCGGGCCGCGAGGGTGTGGGCGTCCCGGGGCGGCGCACCGGTCTTCCAGTCGACGACCTGCAGGCCCTGCTCGTCGTCGAAGACGGCGTCGATCCGGCAGCGGACCACCGTGCCCGCCACCGCCGTCTCGAGGTCGACCTCCACCGCGACGGGGCGGCGGGTGGCCCACGCCGAGGTGGTGAAGGTGCGCTTGAGCGCCTCGAGGTCTGGTGCGGCGCCCGCCCGCGGCTCCTCCGGCTCCTCGGTGCCGAAGAGGGCGTCGGCCCCCTCGACGTCGAGCAGGCTGGGCGCCCCGTAGTACTCCTCGACCCAGGCGTGGAAGAGGTTGCCGACGCTGGCATGCTCACTCGGCGCGCTCGGCATGGGCCGGCGGCGCTCGAGGGCGAAGGCGTGCGGGTCCTGCGCGAGCCCGACGACCCCGGAGGCGGACAGGTGCGTGCCGAGGGAGACCTCGAGCCCGGCGGCGCGGGACTCCTCGCGCTCACGGAGGAGGAGCTCGGCGTCGCGCGCCCAGCGGGCGACGTCACCCGAGCGTTCGGCCGGGAGCCCGGTGGCGGTGCGGACGGCGACGGCGGCCGCCTCGAGCCGCTCGCGCCGCTCGCCGAGCGGGTCGAGGGGCCACGTGGCGGCCACCACGCGCTCGAGGCTCGGGTTGACGGCGTCCTCGGCCGGCTCACCGGCCCAGCCGAGCGGTGCCTCCTCGAGGAGCCCGGCGTCCCGCGGCTCGGTGAGGAAGCGCGAGGGCGGCAGCGGCGTCTTGCCGGTGCGGAACCACGAGCCGGTGAGGAGCAGAGTGTGCCGGGCCCGGGTGACGGCGACGTACGCGAGGCGCCGCTCCTCCCCGACGGCGTGCCGGCCGCCGTCGCGCCGGAGCTGGGCGAGGGCGTCGCGGACGTCGGCGTGGGTGGGCGCCGGGGGGATGTCGAGGGCGGGCAGGCTCTCGGCGTCCCCGCGCAGCGGGTAGGGCAGCGCGGTGCGGTCGGTGAGCCAGCCGGCGGAGCTCACCGCGCCGTCGGCCGACGGGCGCCCCTTGTAGCTGGGGAACTGGGACTCGACCATCCCCGGCACGGCGACGACGTCCCACTCCAGGCCCTTGGCGGCGTGGACGGTGAGCACCTGGACGGCCCCGGGCTCGGGCTCCGCGTCGACCGGCTCGAGGCCGCGCTCGCGCTCCTCGGCGGCGTCGAGCCAGCCGAGGAAGGTGCCCAGGCCCCCTCCCCCGGTGTCCGCGGCGAAGGAGGCGGCGACGTCGACGAAGGCGTCGAGGTTGCCGCGTGCGTGCGCGGGCACGCGGCCGGCGCGCGCGGCGACCTCGATGTCCAGGCCCATGAGCGTGATCGTGTGTGCGACGACCTCGGGCAGGGAGAGGTAGCTGAGCGAGCGGACCTGGCGCAGGAGGGCCCCCAGGCGGTGGACCCGCCGCAGCCCGTCGGTGGTCATCACGGCGCCCGACGGCGCCCGCCACCCCGGGGCGGGGGGCTCGTCGACGGCCTCGACGACGCTCGCCTCCCCCTTGGCGCCGGTGGCCGCGGCGAGGGAGCGCGCCCAGGCGCCGAGGACGTGGAGGTCGGCGGCGCCGAGCCCGGCGCCGGTGAGCAGCCGCATGGCGGAGTCGCCGCGCGAGGCGTCGTGGGCGGCCTCGAGGGCGGCACGGACGTCGACGACCTCCGGCGCGGCGAGCAGCCCGCCGAGGCCGAGGACCTCGACCGGGACGCCGCGGGCGCGCAGCGCCTCGACGACACCGGTGAACTGGGAGCGGGTGCGGCACAGGACCGCGGCCGTCTGCTCCGGGGCCCAGCGCTCGACGAAGAAGTCGGCGATGCCGGCGACCTCGTCCTCCACCGACTCGGCGTAGCCGGCGAGCACCCGGCCCTCCCCCGCCCCCGGGCGGGCGACGAGCTCGGGCACCTCCACCGGGGCCGGGCCGGAGTCGTCCGGCAGCCGCAGCGGCCCGGACACCCGGTTGGCGACGGCGAGGATGCGGGCGTCGTTGCGCCACGAGGTGCGCAGGTAGCGGGTGGGGGTGTGCTCCTGTCCCGCGCGGCCCAGGCTGGGGAACTGGGCGGGGAAGTCCGCGAGCGCCGCGGCGGCGGCCCCTCGCCAGCCGTAGATCGCCTGGTTCGGGTCACCGACGGCGGTGACCGCGTGACCGCCGCCGAAGACCGAGGACAGCAGCCGCAGCTGGGCCACCGAGGTGTCCTGGTACTCGTCGAGCAGGACGAGGGGGTACTGCTCGCGCAGCGCCTGCCCGACGGCGGGCACGGTCTCGGCGATGCGCGCCGCCATGGCCACCTGGTCGGCGAAGTCCATGACGCCGTGCTCCCGCTTGGCCCGGGCGTAGGCGTCGACGAGGTCGAGGACCGCCAGCCGCTCCCGCAGGGAACCGACGGTCCTGCGGGTGTCGGCGTAGGGCTCCTTCGTGCGGCCCGAGGGCGTGGCGTCGGTGAGCGAGCCGGTGAGCTGCTCGAGCTGCTCGCGGGCGTCGTCGGTGGACAGGAGGTGCTCGGCGAGCGCCCCGGACAGGGAGAGCACCGCCTCGGTGACGGAGCCGGGCGTGGCGTCGACGTCGAGGGCGTCGTGCCAGCCCTGGACGACGCCGTCGGCGAGCTGCCAGGCGCCGGCCTCGGTGACGAGCCGGGCGTCGGGGTCCATGCCGATCCGCAGCGCGTGCTCCTTGGCGATGTCTGCGGCGAAGGAGTTGTAGGTGGCGATGGTGGGGCGGTCGACGTCCATGCGGGCGTCCTCGACGGCGAGCAGACCCGCGCGCCGCAGCTGGCGCAGGCGCAGCCGGACGCGGTCGGAGAGCTCGGCGGCGGCCTTGCGGGTGAAGGTGAGGCCGAGGACCTCGTCCGCGCGCACCTGTCCGTTCGCGACGAGGTAGACGACGCGCGCGGACATCGTCTCGGTCTTGCCCGACCCTGCGCCGGCGACGACGAGCTGCGGCGCGAGCGGGGCCTCGATGACGGCCTGCTGCTCCTCGGTGGGCACGTGCTGGCCGAGCGCGCGGGCGATGTCCGCGGGGCTGTGCCGGACGGGGGTGAGGATCTCGGTCACTGGGTCACCTGTCGTCCCTCGCTCTGGATGGGGCAGCTGCGCCGCACCGGGCAGTGGCTGCAGCCGGGGTTGACGCGCGCCTCGAAGGACGCACCGGCCATGGTGTCGGCGACCCGGGCGACGAGCGTGTGCGCCCAGGCCGGGTCCTCGGCCTCCCGCGGCGGGACCTGGCGCCGCTCGGTGGCACCGGCCTTGCCCGTGCCGAGGTAGACGAGCCGCGCCCCGGCCGACTCCCCTGCGCCGGGGAGCCCACCGGCCTCGACGGCGACCTGGTAGGTGGCCAGCTGCGCGTTCGTGCGGGCCTCATCCTCGCTCACCGGGTTCTTGGAGGTCTTGAGGTCGACGACGCGGACGACCTCGCCGTCGCCGTCGCCGGCCGGGCCGAGGCGCTCGACGCGGTCGATGCGCCCGACCAGCCGGGCCCGCCCGACGTCCGCGGTGAAGGCGGTCTCGACGTCGACCTCCCCCGGGACGCCGGCCACGTAGTGCGCCAGGCGCTCGACCATGAGCTCGGCCTCCGCCCGCGAGCGCCGCCCGACCCAGCCCTCGCCCAGGCCGAGGGAGGACCAGCGGGCCTCGAGTGCCTCGCGCAGCTCCTCGAGGGTGCCGTGCGGGTGCTCGGCGGCGATGTCGTGGACGAGGTTGCCCAGCGACTGGTCCAGGGAGTCCTCCCGCCGGCCGCCCGCGGTCTGCAGGGCCCAGCGCAGCGGGCAGCGGTCGGCGGTCTCCACGGTGGAGGGGGTGACGGGCACCTGCTGGTCGGGGCCGTGGAGCGGCGCGGTGCTGCTTGCCGTGGCCAGGCCGTGCCACTCCTCGGGGTCCGCGCCGGACACCTCCTGCGCGGCGAGGTGGGCGAGGAGCGCGGCCGCCGCCTCGTACCGGTCCGGCCGGGCAGCGCCGCGCGCCTGGGCGAGGAGCTCGGAGTCGAGGGCGGCGCGCAGCTCGGCGACGAGCCCGCGCAGGTCGAGAGCGGGCGGGACAGGGCCGGCGGCCTCCTCGGCGGAGTCGGCGCCGAGGAGCTCGAGGAAGGAGGAGGGGCGGTCGTCGAGGTCGAGGCCGGCGGTGGCGACGAGCCGGCGGGTGGCCCGCGAGACGGCGACGGCGAGCATGCGCAGCTCGTCGTCGAGGACGTCCCGGCGTGCCTGGCTGCGGGCCACGGGCGTGCCCGGCTCGCGCCGGCCGGAGGCGATGTCGGCGAGCTCGCCCGCCCCGAGCAGCGTGTCCCGCAGGCGCAGGTCGGGCCACACGTCCTCCTGGAGCCCGGCGAGGACGACGACCTCCCACTGCCCGCCCCCGGTGCCGGCCGGGGTGAGGATCGAGACCGTCTCGCGGCGCTGGCCCTGGGCGGCGAGGGTGTCGGCGGCGATGTCCTGGGCGAGCACCTCGGCGACGAAGCCGGCGGGCCCCGCCCCGGCGTGCCGCTCGTCGAACTGCTCGGCGGCGCGGAAGAGCGCCATGAGGGCGTCGAGGTCGGCGTCGGCGCGCTCCCCGGTGGCACCGCCGGCGAGCGCGCGCCGGCGCCACGGCTCGGCGAGCCCGGCGGCGTCCCACAGCGCCCACAGCACCTCGGTGGCACCGCCGCCGCGCTCGTGGGCCGCGCGCCCGGCCGCCAGCACCCGGCTCACGCGGACCGGGCCGGCGCGGTGGGGCCCGGGCAGGGTGGCGGCACGCACCGGCTCGGCGAGGACCTCGAGGAGGAGCTCGTCGGTGGCGGCCCGCACCGCGACCGGGGCGCTGCCCTCGGGCAGCTCCGCCGCGACCGCGCCGCGCAGCGCGCGCCGCAGGCCGCGCAGCGACACCGAGTCCATCCCGCCGAGCGGGGAGCACAGAAGCGCCACCGCGGCCTCCGCGTCCAGCGTGCCGGTGATCGCACGCAGCGCGGTGAGGAGCGGACGCACGGCGGGCTCCTCGCGCAGCGCCTGGCGCGCGCCCTCCTGCGCGACCGGGACCCCGGCCTCGCGCAGCTGGCGGCGCAGCCCGGCGACCTGGCCCGTGGAGCGCACGACGACGACCATCTGCGACCACGGCGTGCCGTGGTGCAGGTGCTCCTCGCGCAGCCGCCGGGCGACGTGCGCCGCCTGCTGGCTGGGGCTGCGCAGGACGGCGGTCTCGACGCCGCGGGGCGCCTCGTCCGGGCGGGGCTCGGGCTCGCGGACCTCGGCGTGCGGGGCGGCGCGGTGGCGCGCACCGCCGACGACGGAGATCTCGCTCGTCACCCGCCGCGTGACCTCCCGCAGCGCGGGCGTGCCGCGCCACACCGTGCCGAGGACCTCACGCTCGGCGTCGAAGCCGCCGATCGCCTCGCGCGTGACGGCCCGGCCCACAAGTGCCGGTGTCCCGCCGCGGAAGCCCTGGACACCGGCATCCGGGTCACCGAGCAGGACGAGCTCGGCGCCGTCGTCGGCCAACGCGTGGAGCAGACGCGCCGTGGCGAGCGTGGCGTCCTGGTAGTCGTCCACGACGACGGTGCCCCAGCGGGGCGGGGCGAGGTCGGGCAGGTCCTCGCGCCAGGTACGCAGGGCGTGCGTGGCGACGTCGACGACGGCGGCGACGTCGTAGCGGGCGCCGCGGTCGGCGGGGGTCTCCCCGAGCACGGTGACGTCGGTGTACTCACCGAGGACGACGGCGGCCGACTCCCACTCGGGCCGGCCCGCGCGGCGGCCCAGCTCCGCGAGCTCCTCCGGGCTCAGGCCCAGCTCGACGGCGCGGGTGAGGAGGTCGCGCAGCTGGTTGCGGAAGGCGGGCTGGGCGCGGGTCTCCGGCCCGATGCCGGCGGGCCAGCGCGGGTCGCGGCCCAGGCCGTCGGCGTGCCCGGCGAGCAGCTCGGCGAGGGCGGCGTCCTGCTGCGGCCCGGTGACGAGGGTGGGGGCCGGCTGGCGCAGCGCCGTGGCGCGTGCGTGGACGACGGCGTAGGCGAAGGAGGCGACTGAGCGGACCAGGCCGCGGGTGCTGCCGCCCTCCCCGAGGAGCCGGGTGCCGACGGCGTCGCGGACGCGGTCGGCGGCGCGCCGCGACGGGGCGAGGAAGAGGGCGGGGCTGCTCAGCGGGTGGCTGCCCAGCGCGGCGGAGGACCCGGCGCGGGCGAGGAAGGTCTCCACCGCCGTCGTCGTCTTCCCGCTGCCGGGGGCGCCGACGACGAGGAGGTGCCCGGCACCGGCCGGCCGCGTGACGACGCGCATCTGGTCGGCATCCAGGTCCACTGCGGCGCGCGCCGCCGGGACGCTGAGCCGGACCGCCATCTGTGTCACGCGTCGATGGAACCACGGGCCACCGACATCGGCGGTCACGCCGTCGGCGAACCCGGTCGGCCGGCCCGGTCCGGCGCGCCTACGATGGGTCGACATCCTGTCAGCCGCGGCCCCGGCCGCCCCAGCAAGGAGCGGAACACCTTGGAGATCACCATCGGCGTGCGTGACGTCGCCCGCGAGATCACGATCGATTCCCCGCTGTCCGCGGAGGAGCTGCGAGGGGTCGTCAAGGCGGCGCTGGACGCGGGCACCACCCTCGAGCTCACCGACGAGAACGGTGCCCAGGTGCTCGTCCCCGGTGGCGCGCTCGGCTACGTCCGCTTCGGCTCGGAGACCCCCCGCCGCGTCGGCTTCGGGGTCTGACCTACGCGGCCAGGCCCAGCCGCTCCATGCGGCGGGCGTGGCCCGCGGAGATCGTCCCCACCGCGGGGGCGGCCAGGGCGCCGAGGTCCGCCGCTCCCGCCGACTCGACGACGTCGAGCACCGGCTGGACGGCGCCCAGCGCCTCCCCCGCCACCCGGCGGCCCCACAGCGCGAGACGGGCCGCGAGCGCCGGGTCGCCGGCGGTCGCCTGCGCGACCTCGGCCGCCACGAGGTCGGTGAGGCCCTGCCCGGCGAGCGCGTCGGCGACGACGCCGCGGACGGGCTCGGGCAGGTGCTCGCCCACCGTCCGGGCCAGGTCCCGCACCATGCCGCCGGCGACGACGGTGCGCACCACCCGCTCCCGCCAGTCGTCCGAGCGCGTGCGCTGCCCGATCCCGTCGAGCAGCGCCAGGTAGGGCGCGGCGGCGGCGGTGAGGTCCCCGCCGTGCTCCTGCGCGCTGCGGGAGAGCGCGTCGTAGGCACCGAGCTGGCCGGACGCGAGCCGCGCGACCGCCACCCGCGCCCGCGTGCGCGGGGCGTGCAGAGCGTCGGCCGCCAGCCAGTCGAAGGCGCTGAGCCGGCTCGCGGCCACGAGCCCGAGCACCGTCACCACCTGCTCGGGACGGTCGAGGGCGGGCGCGGACGGCTCTGGGCTCGGCATGCGCCCAGCCTAGTTCCGGCACCGCCCCCGCCCCGCCGCGCCTGTGCGTCCGCCCACCATCGGGCGGACGCGGGGCCCCTGGCGCTACACTGGCACGGTTCATACGGTTGACCGGTCGTCACGTATATCAGAGCCCTGCCGCTCACGCGGCGCGAATGCCCACGATCGGCTGCCACGACCAGGCGCTGCTGCCGGCGACATCGCCGCCCCGCCACAACCGGATAGGTACCACTCGTGACTGACACCTCCTCGGGCGTGATCACGCCCTCGGCCGACGACGGCCGCATCGACGTCTCCACCGCTGTCGACACCGCCGCCCTCGGCGCGGCCGGCATCGACACGATCGACGCCGACATCACCGACGCGAGCAACGAGGCGCTCGCCCCGGAGCGCACCTTCGCGGACTTCGGCGTCGACCAGGCGATCGTCGACGCGCTCGCCGACGACGGCATCCTCCACCCCTTCCCGATCCAGGCACTCACCCTGCCCGTCGCGCTGAGCCGCCACGACATCATCGGCCAGGCCAAGACCGGCACGGGCAAGACCCTCGGCTTCGGCATCCCGGCGCTGCAGAACGTCGTCGCCCCCGGCGAGGAGGGCTGGGACACCCTGCCCGACCCCGGCAAGCCGCAGGCGCTCGTCATCGTCCCCACCCGTGAGCTGGCCGTCCAGGTCGCCGGGGACCTCGTCGTCGCCTCCCGCCGCCGCCCGTCGCTGCGCGTCGCCCAGGTCTACGGCGGACGCGCCTACGAGCCGCAGATCGAGGCGCTCCAGAAGGGCGTCGAGGTCGTCGTCGGCACCCCCGGCCGGATGATCGACCTGTACAAGCAGCGCCTCCTCGACCTCTCGCGGGTGCGCACCGTCGTCCTCGACGAGGCCGACGAGATGCTCGACCTCGGCTTCCTGCCCGACGTCGAGACCCTCCTCGCCGGCACCCCGGCCACCCGCCACACCATGCTCTTCTCGGCGACCATGCCCGGCGCCGTCGTCGCCCTGGCCCGCCGGTACATGACGCGCCCCACGCACATCCGCGCGCAGGACCCGGGCGACGACGGCCACACCGTCAAGTCGACGCGGCAGATCGTCTACCGCGCCCACGCCCTCAACAAGGTCGAGATGCTCTCGCGCATCCTCCAGGCCGAGGGCCGCGGCCTCACCATCGTCTTCACCCGCACCAAGCGCACCGCCGCGAAGGTCGCCGACGAGCTCGCCGAGCGCGGCTTCGCCTCCGCGGCCATCCACGGCGACCTCGGCCAGGGCGCCCGCGAGCAGGCGCTGCGCGCCTTCCGCTCCGGCAAGGTCGACGTCCTCGTCGCCACCGACGTCGCCGCCCGTGGCATCGACGTCGACAACGTCACGCACGTCGTCAACTACCAGTGCCCCGAGGACGAGAAGACCTACCTCCACCGCATCGGTCGCACCGGCCGCGCCGGGCTCTCCGGCACCGCCGTGACCTTCGTCGACTGGGACGACATGCCGCGCTGGGGGCTCATCAACAAGACCCTCGGCCTGGGCCTGGAGGAGCCGCCGGAGACGTACCACACCTCCCCGCACCTCTACTCCGACCTCAGCATCCCCACCGGGATCACCGGCCGGCTGCCGCGCAGCGCCCGCACCCGCGCGGGTCTCGACGCGGAGACGCTCGAGGACCTCGGGGAGACCGGCAAGTCCGCCGGCCGCGGCACCCGCGCCCCGCACAGCGGTGGTCAGGGCGGCCAGGGCCGCGGCGGGCGCAGCGGCGGCGGACGCACGGACGCCGGCCGCAGCAGCGGCACCGGCAGCCAGGGCGCCGAGGCGCCGCGCGAGGGCCAGGAGCGCCGTCGCCGCCGTCGCACCCGCAAGCCGAGCGGTGCCAGCGAGGGCTGACCCGCCACGCACTGAACGCCCCCGTCCGGACACCCGGGCGGGGGCGTTGTCGTCTCCGCCCTCACTTCCGGTGGACGGTGTGTGGCTTTTGTCACGCAGGTTCGCTAACGTGCCCGGATGCGGTCAACGGGGGCAGCACACGCGGCTCGGGCACTGTCGTCCGCCGCGCTCGTCGTCCTGCTCTCCCTCGCCTTCCACCTCCTCGCCGGCGGCGCCGCGCCCCAGGTCTCGACCCTCGCCGCGCTGACCGCGGTGTGCGCGGCGGTCGCGCTGCCCCTCACCCGCCGCCCGCTGAGACCCGCTCGCCTGCTCGCCCTGCTCGCCGTCGCCCAGGCGGTCCTCCACCTCACCTTCCAGTCCGGCGCGCACCACGCCGCCCACGGCCACGGTCCCCCGCTGCCGATGGTGGCGACCCACGTCCTCGCCACGGTCCTCACCGCCCTCGTCCTGCGGTACGGGCAGGCGCTGCTGCGCGCGGGCCTCGCCCGCGTCGTCCGCATCCGCCGGCTCGCCCCGCGGCCTGTCCCCGTCCCGCCCCGCACGGCCGTCGCCGTCTCACGCCCGGTGCCGCCGGTGGCCCCCGCCACCGGCGCGGCCACCGGACGCGCCCCTCCGCTCCCGGTTCGCAGCTGAGCCCTGGTCGCCTCACCGGCGACCTCCCCGGGCGTGCGTCCGCACGTCCGGGACCGAACCGGAAAGGCACCTCATGAAGCGTTCCCGCACGGCTGCCGCGACCACCGTCGCCGCCGCCGCACTCGTCCTCCTCGGCGCCACCGGCGCCTCCGCGCACGTCACCGTCACCGCCGACACCACCGAGGCCGGCTCCTACGCCGTCCTCACCGTCTCGGTGCCCCACGGCTGCGGCGACTCGGCGACCACCGCGGTCGCGATCGCGGTCCCGGAGTCGATCCCCGCCGTCACGCCCACCGTCAACCCCGGCTGGGAGATCGAGAAGGTCATGGAGACCCTCGACCCGCCCGTCGACGACGGTCACGGCGGGCAGCTCACCGAGCGCGTCGCCCAGGTGGTCTACACCGCGCGCTCGCCCCTGCCGGCCGACCACCGCGACGCCATGGAGCTGTCGGTGCGCCTGCCCGACACCGCCGGGGAGACGCTCGCGTTCCCGGTCGTCCAGACCTGTGAGGAGGGCGAGGCCCCGTGGGTCCAGCTCGCCGCCGACGGCCAGGACCCCGACGAGCTCGAGTACCCGGCGTCGGTCCTCACCCTCACCGCGGCGGCGCAGGACGAGCCGGCCACCGCGGTGGAGACCGCAGACAGCCCGACAGCCGCCGACGCGACGGGCGACGACGGCGCCGCGGAGGCCGCGAGCCCACCGGCGGCCGTGTCGTGGGCCGCGCTCGCCCTCGGGTCTGCCGGCCTCGCCCTCGGTGGCGTGGCCCTCGCTCGCACGCGCCGCACGCGCTGACCGTCCCATGACGGTCCCGCTCCTGCGCCGGACCGTGCTGGCACTCGTCGCCACGGTGGCCGGGGTGCTGCTGACGCTCGCGTCAGCCGCCCCGGCCACCGGCCACGCGATGCTGCTCGGCACGGACCCCGGCGACGGTGACGTGCTCGCCGCACCGCCCGCCGTCGTCACCCTCACCTTCAACGAGCCCGTCCAGGCCGACGACGACGGCGTCCGCCTGCTCGACGCCGCCGGCGACCCGCTCCCCGCCCCGGTGCGTCCCGTCGACGACACCGTCGAGCTCACCGTGCCGGCGGACCTGCCCGCGGGCAGCTACATCGTCGACTGGTCGGTCGTCTCGGCCGACGGCCACCCCGTCGGCGGGGCGTTCACCTTCTCCGTCGGGCAGCCCTCCACCGAGGTCCGAGACGTCGCGCCGTCCACCGGCCCCTCCCTCGTCGACCTCCTCCACCAGGGCGCGCAGGTGTTCGTCTACCTGGGGATCCTCGGCACGAGCGGTCTGGTCCTCTTCCGCACCGTGCTCCTCGACCCCGGGGCGCGCCTCGTCGACGTGCCCGTCCAGCGGCTCACCACTCTCTTCGCGGCGGCCGCGCTCGGCGGCCTCCTCCTCTACCTCGCCGCCGACGGCGCGTGGCGGACCGGTGCGGGCGTCTCCGGGCTCGTCGACCCCGGCACCCTGTGGGACACGCTCACCGGCACGCCGGTGGGCCTGGCGACGGTCGTCGCCCTCGTGGGGCTCGTCCTCGCGCTCGGCACCGGGGCCGCCCCGGCGGGCCGGGCCCTCACATGCGCCGGAGCCGTCCTCGCCCTGCTCTCGCTGCCGCTCGCGGGCCACAGCCGCTCCTTCGGTCCCGCCTGGCTCGTCCTCGGCAGCGACGCGGTCCACGTGCTGGCAGGTGCCGTGTGGTTCGGCGGCGTCCTTGGCCTGGTCATCACCCTGCGCAGCTCCGCTCCCGCCGGCGCCGCCGCGCGGACCGTGGGCCGCTTCTCCACCGCGGCCCTGTGGGTGGTGCTCGCGCTCGGCGGGACCGGCACGGTGCTCGCCTGGCGGATCCTGCCCGGTCTGGACGCCCTCACCGGCACCGGCTACGGCCTCACCCTCCTGGCGAAGGTCGCCGTCGTCGGCCTCGTCGTCCTCATCGCCGGGTGGAACCGCTACCGGCTCGTCCCGCGCGTCGGGGACGACGACGGCGCCCGCGCCCGCCTGCGCCGCACCGTGGGCACCGAGGCGTGGCTCCTCCTCCTCGCGGTGGCGCTCACGGGTGTTCTCGTCTCCCAGAGCCCCACGGAGGGGCACACCGCTCCCGCACCCGCGCCCGCGCCCGCACAGCCCGTGGCGGAGCACGTGGCACTCGGGGACGGCATGGCCGACGTCCGGGTCTCCCCTGCCCGGGTGGGCACCAACACCGTCGAGCTCGCCCTCCACGACGCGGACGGCGCACCCCTCGAGCCGAAGGACGTCCCGCAGGTGCGTCTCTCGCTCCCGGAGCGGGAGCTGGGGCCGCTGACGCCCACGGTGACGCGGACCGGAACCGGCCGCTACGACGTCGCCGTCGACCTGCCGCTGCCCGGTGAGTGGGAGCTCGAGCTCAGCGTGCGCACCTCGACCTTCGACAACCCGGTCGTCGTCGTGCCCGTGAAGGTGGCGCCGTGAGCCGGCTCAGGCGTGGGCGTCGATGAAGGAGAAGACGGCGTCGGCCATGAGCTGCACGGCGATCGCCGCGAGGAGGAGGCCGGCGAGCCGGGTGACGAGGGTCGTGCCGCCGTCGCCGAGGACGCGGTGGATGACGAGCGAGAAGCGCATGGCCAGCCACAGGCAGAGGTGGACGCCGATGATCGCCAGCGCGATGGCGAGCCAGCCGGTGGGGCCGTCGGCGTCCTGCACCGCGAGCATGGCGGCGACGATCGCGCCCGGCCCGGCGAGCAGCGGCGTGCCGAGGGGCACGAGCGCGACGTTGACCTTGCCGCCGCCCGCCGGCTGCGGCTCCTCCGCCTTGCCGGTGAGCAGCTCCATCGCCACGAGGAGGAGCAGCAGGCCGCCGGAGAGCTGCAGTGCGGGGACCGAGATGCCGAGGAAGTCGAGGATGTAGGGCCCGAGCACCGTGAACACGGTGATGACCCCGAGGGCGACGACGGTCGCCTGCCGCGCCGCGCGCTTGCGCTCCTTCGCGGTGCTCGTCGAGGTGAGCGCGAGGAAGATCGGCACGGTCCCGGGCGGGTCCATGATGACGAACAGGGTGAAGAAAGTCGTGGCGAGCAGCCCGACGTCGAGCACCGCGCTCACGGGCGGACCACCGGCAGGTAGCCCTCGCCCTCGATCTGCTCCAGCACGGCGGGGTCGGGGAGGTTCTCACCGAGCCGGTTGGGCTTGCCGGTGCCGTGGTAGTCGCTGGAGCCGGTGACGAACAGGCCGAGGGAGGAGGCGAGGTCACGGAGCTGGGCCTTGGCGCCGTCGTCGTGGTCGCGGTGGTCCACCTCGAGCCCCGCGAGGCCGGCGGCGGCCATCTCCTCGATGACGGCGTCCTCGACGACGCGGCCGCGGGCGCCGGCGCGCGGGTGGGCCACGACGGGCACGCCGCCTGCGCGGCGCACGAGCTCGACCGCCGCGGCGGCGGCCGGCGCGTCGTAGCGCACGTAGTACGGGCCCTCGGCGTGGAGGATCTCGGTGAAGGCGGCCGAGCGGTCGGTGACGTACCCGCGGGCGACGAGCGCGTCGGCGATGTGGGGGCGCCCCACGGTGCCGCCCGGCTCGAGGAGGGCCTCGACCTCCGCCCAGGTGAGCTCGAAGTCCAGGGCCAGGCGCTCGACCATCCGGCGGGCACGGCCCAGGCGGGAGTCGCGGGCACGCGCGACGGCGGTGCCGAGGCCGCGGGCGGCGGGGTCGTGGAGGTAGGACAGGAGGTGGACGCTGATCCCGCCGGCGGACGTGGAGATCTCCGCGCCCCGGACGAGGGCCACCCCCGTGCGCTCGACGGCGGCAGCGGCCTCGTCCCACCCGTCCCACGTGTCGTGGTCGGTGAGGGCGACGACGTCGAGGCCGGCAGCGGCCGCGGCGGCCATGAGGACGGCCGGCCGCTCGGTGCCGTCGGAGAGGCTCGAGTGGGTGTGGAGGTCGACGGCGGGGCGGGCGAGCACGAGGCCCAGGGTACGGCCTGGGCACCCGGCGGCGGGCGCCTCGTGCGTGCGACGATGGGCACATGAGCGACACGGACCGTCAGGACAACCAGCCGTTGAGCGAGCGCGGGTCGAACCGTTCCCAGCGCCCCTCGTCGCCCGCCTTCCGAGCGTTCATCGCCTCGGGCTGGGAGGAGCAGCCGCCGACCCTGCCCGAGGAGAGCCCCGCCGCGCCCTTCGCGGCCGCCCGCCGCGAGCGCCTCGGCGCCCAGTTCCCCGGCGAGCGCCTCGTCCTGCCGGCCGGCACGCTCGTCACCCGCTCCAACGACACCGACTACCGCTTCCGGCCGCACTCGGCCTTCGCCCACCTCACCGGGCTGGGCACCGACGAGGAGCCCGACGCCGTCCTCGTCCTGCACCCCGCCGACGACGACGCCGCCACCCACGAGGCCGTCCTCTACTTCCGTCCCCGGGCGGGCAAGGACACCGAGGAGTTCTTCGCCGACTCCCGCTACGGGGAGCTGTGGGTCGGGCAGCGGCCCAGCCTGGAGGAGGTCGCGGCCCTCACCGGGCTGCGCACCGCCCACATCGACTCCCTCGCCGACGAGCTCGCCAAGGACGCCGGGGCGGGCGGCGTCCAGCTGCGCGTCGTGCGCGGCGTCGACGCCGCCGTCCAGGCGCAGGTCGAGACCGCCCGCACCGGCCAGCAGGAGACGGAGGCGGCCGACGCCGTCCTCGCCGAGGCGCTGTCCGAGCTGCGGCTGCGCAAGGACCCCTTCGAGGTCGAGGAGATGCGCAAGGCCGTCGCCGCCACCGCCGAGGGCTTCGCCGACGTCGTGCGCTCCCTGCCCCGCGTCCTGGCCCACCACCGCGGCGAGCGCGTCATCGAGGGCGTCTTCGGCGCCCGTGCCCGCGAGGACGGCAACGCCGTCGGCTACGACACGATCGCCGCCGCCGGCAACCACGCCAACACGCTGCACTGGATCCGCAACGACGGCGCCGTCCGTCCCGGGGACCTCGTGCTCATCGACGCCGGGGTGGAGGTCGAGTCGCTCTACACCGCCGACGTCACCCGGACGATCCCGGTGGACGGCGTCTTCACCGAGCCGCAGCGCCGCGTCTACCAGGCGGTGCTCGACGCCGCCGACGCCGCCTTCGCGCGCGCGGCCGAGCCGGGCGTCCGCTTCCGCGACCTCCACGCCGCCGCGATGGAGGTGCTCGCCCACCGCCTGGCCGACTGGGGCCTGCTGCCGGGCACCGCGGAGGAGTCCCTCTCCGAGGAGGGCCAGTTCCACCGGCGCTGGATGGTCCACGGCACCAGCCACCACCTCGGCATCGACGTCCACGACTGCGCCCAGGCGCGCCGAGAGATGTACCTGGACGCCGAGCTCGAGCCGGGCATGGTCTTCACGATCGAGCCGGGCCTGTACTTCCGCGCCGACGACCTCACGGTCCCCGAGGAGCTGCGCGGCATCGGCGTGCGGATCGAGGACGACGTGCTCGTCCGCGAGGACGGGACCGTGGAGAACCTCAGCGCCGCCCTCCCCGGACGCCCGACGACGTCGAGTCCTGGATGGCCGCCCTCCTCGACCGGTAGCCCCTCCTCCCCCTCCCCCGAGGTCATGTGAAAATCGCGGCCCGCGCGTTCTGCGGGCCGCGATTTTCCGACTATGCGGGGTGGGGCGGGGTCAGTCGATCTCGCCCTGGCGGAAGGCCGTGCCGATGATGTGCTGGTGGAAGCGCTCGTAGGTCTCGGCCTGGTCGCGGGCCTGCTGGGCGAGCGCCTCGAACATCGGGGCCGGCAGGCCCAGGTCCGGTGAGAGCTCGACGAGCGTCTGCCACAGGCCGAGCTTGCCCATGACGGCGCTGCGCATGAGCTCGGACTCGAGCACCGGGGTCATCGGCGAGCCGCCGGGCCGCTCGTTGACCTTGAGCCGGCCCGCACGCTCGGCCACCCACGCCGCCGCCTGGCGGTGGGGGCGGCGCCTGAGGGACAGGGAGTCCATGAGGTTGACGAGCAGCTCGCGCTCCTCGCGGATCTCCAGCGCCACCCGGGCGAGGTCCTCGCCGAGGTCGGTGTCGGCGTAGTCGGCGGCCATCCGCTCCGAGCGCTCCAGGCCGGCCGTCGCGCCGGTGAGGTGGTCCGACAGGTAGAGGCCGAGGATGTCGCGCTGCAGGTGCGGCGGCACCCGGTGCGCGGCGGAGTCCTCCTCGGCGCCGGCGACGTGGCCATCGGTGGGGACGGAGCCGGGCGGGAGCTGGTCCTGGGGCCAAGTCTCGCGCGGCCGCATCTGGGGGCTCGGGCTGCCCTGGCCCTCGACCATGCCGACGAGGAGCTCGCGCAGCGTCTCCTTCGCCTCGCCCCTCGGCTCCCAGCCCAGCTCGGTGCGGGCCCGGGTCGTGTCCATGAGGGGGACGTTCATCGCCATGTCGAGCCAGCCGGCGTCGGCCGCGAGCGCACGCGCCTGCCAGGCGAGGGAGACGACGGGCCGCAGCGCGGCCGGTGGCACCTCGACGACCCTGCCGTGGTCGAGCACCTCGGCGAGGTCCTTGCCGGTGAGGACCGGCTCGGCGGCGATGTTGAAGGCACCGGTCGCGCCCTGGATGACGATCCGGCGGTAGGCGTCGGCGAGGTCGTCCCCGTGGACCACCTGCAGGCGCAGCCCGGCCGGCAGCGGGAGGAAGGGCAGGCCGCCGGGGCGCAGCAGCGCCGGTGGCACGAGCGCCCCGAGGAACAGCCGCATGATCTCGGCACCGGCGTCCGCGTCGAAGACGAGCGCCGGACGCACCCGTGCGACGGACAGGCCGGCGGCCTCCGCCTCGTCGAGGATGCGCTCCTGGGCGGCCTTGTCGACGGCGTAGTGGGACGTCGTCGCGGTGCCGTGGGCGGGCCACGACTCGTCGCGGCGCTCGTCGTCGTCGACCGGCGAGTAGGCGCCCACCGACGAGGCGACGACGAGGTGCCCGACCCCTGCCCGCAGGCACGCCTCGACGACGCGGCGGGTGCCGTCGACGTTGGCGCGCCGGAGCAGGTCACGCTCGTGGTTGGGCTGGATGAGCCAGGCGAGGTGGACGACGGTGTCGACGCCCTCCAGCGCCTGCGCGAGCTCGTCGACGACGAAGTCCTCGCCGTCGGCCAGTGCCACCGGCGCGGCGATGTCGACCTGCTCCCACCGGGCGGTGTCGTAGGGCGCGGCGGTGGTGTCGGGACGCCGGCGGGCGATGCCGACGACCTCGGTCACCCGCTCCTCCTCGCGCAGGGCGTGGAGGAGCGCGGTGCCGCTGTTGCCGCTCGCGCCGACGACCGCGACCCTCATCGCGCGCCCGTGTGCGTCGGCGGCATCGCGGGGTCGAGGACCACCTTGATCGCGCCGTCGTCCTTGCGCTGGAAAATGTCGTAGCCGTGGGCGGCGTCCTCCAGGGAGATCCGATGGGTGCGCAGGTCGAGCACGCCGAGCGGGTCGGCGGAGTCGCTCACCAGCGGCAGGACGTCGTCGATCCAGCGGTGGACGTTGGCCTGGCCCATCCGCAGGTTCACCTGCTTGTCGAAGAGGTCGAGCATGGGCATCGGGTCCTGCGCGCCGCCGTAGACGCCGGACAGGGAGATCGTGCCGCCGCGGCGGACGATCTCGATCGCGGCGTGCAGGGCGGCCATCCGGTCGATGCCCGCCTTGGTGAACAGCGGCGCCGCGAGCGCGTCGGGCAGCATCCCTGCGCCGGCCTGCACGCCCTTGGCGACGGGCGAGCCGTGCGCCTCCATGCCGACGGCGTCGATGACGGAGTCCGCGCCGCGCCCGTGGGTGAGCTCGCGGACCGCGGCGGCGACGTCGTCCACGCCGCGCAGGTCCATGGTCGAGATGCCGTGGCGGCGGGCCATCTCCAGCCGCTCGGGCACGAGGTCGACGCCGATGACCTGCTCGGCCCCGCGGTGGCGGGCGATGCGGGCGCTCAGCTGCCCGATCGGCCCCAGCCCGAGGACGACAACGGTCCCGCCGGGCGGCACCTGGGCGTACTCCACGGCCTGCCAGGCGGTGGGGACGACGTCGGAGAGGTAGAGGTAGCGCTCGTCCGGCTCGCCGTCGTCGGGCACGACGACGGGGCCGACGTCGGCGAACGGGACCCGCAGGTACTCCGCCTGCCCGCCCGGCACCTGGCCGTAGAGCTTGGTGTAGCCGAAGAGGGAGGCTCCCTTGCCGTGCTCGCGCACCTGCGTGGTCTCGCACTGCGAAAACAGGCCCTGCGAGCACATCCAGCACGAGCCGCAAGCGATGACGAAGGGGACGACGACACGGTCACCGGGCTTGATCCGGGTGACCTGGCTGCCGACCTCCTCGACGACGCCCATGGGCTCGTGCCCGAGGACGTCACCCGCGTCGAGGAACGGCCCGAGCACGCTGTACAGGTGCAGGTCGGAGCCGCAGATCGCGGTGGAGGTGATCTTGATGATGGCGTCGGTCGGGTGCTGGAGCCGAGGGTCCGGGACGGTCTCGACGCTGACCTTCTCGCGGCCCTGCCAGGTGAGTGCGCGCACGGGTGCCTCCGCTCAGCTCTGGGACGTGGGTCGGGCGGAGTCGTCGCCCTCCGCCTGCGAGGGCTGGTCGAAGGGCTCCTCGCGCTCCAGCTGCTCCGGGTCGGCGTCGGGGTCCTTGGCGGGGTCGTAGGGCTTCTCGGACGGGTTGGGTGTGTTCTCGCTCATGCTTCTCACCATTCCACCGGCCCCTGGTGCTCGCACGCCGAATCACGCCGGGTTGCCGAGGTCCGTACCCGGCCGGATCCTGTGGCGATGACGACCGACACCGCGAGCGCGGACACCACGCGCCTGGCCCGGCGGATCACGCCGTGGCTCCTCTTCCTGTTCATCCTCGGCGACGTCCTCGGCGCCGGGATCTACGCGCTCGTGGGTGAGCTCGCCGCCGAGTCCGGCGGCATGATGTGGGCACCGCTCATGGTGGCGCTCCTCATGGCGCTGCTCACCGCCGCGAGCTACGCGGAGCTCGTGACGAAGTACCCCAAGGCCGGCGGGGCGGCGATCTTCGCCCAGCGGGCCTTCAAGCGGCCGATCGTGTCCTTCGTCGTCGGCTTCTCGATGCTGGCCGCGGGCGTGACGAGCGCGGCGGGCCTGTCCATCGCCTTCGCCGGTGACTACCTCGCCACCTTCATCGACGTCCCCACCCGGCTCGCCGCACCGGTCTTCCTCGTCCTCCTCGCCCTGCTCAACGCGCGCGGCATCAAGGAGTCGGTGCGCTCGAACGTCGTCATGACGGTCATCGAGGTGTCCGGCCTCGTCCTCGTCATCGTCGCGGTCGCGATCGCCGTGGGCGGCGGGCAGGGCGACCCGGCCCGCCTCGTGGAGCTCCCGCCGGGGACGGGGGCCGGGACGGCGATCCTCGCCGGTGCCCTCCTCGCCTTCTACTCCTTCGTCGGCTTCGAGGTCTCGGCCAACGTCGCCGAGGAGGTCCAGGACGTCAGCCGCGTGTACCCGCGCGCCCTGTTCGGCGCCCTCGGCGTCGCCGGCGTCGTCTACGCCCTCATCGGCATCGGCTCGGCGCTCATCATGCCGCCGGAGGACCTGTCCGGCTCCTCCAGCCCGCTGCTCGACGTCGTCGAGGCCACGGGCGTGGGCGTCCCCGACTGGCTGTTCTCGGTCATCGCGCTCGTCGCCGTCGCCAACGGCGCGCTGCTCACGATGATCATGTCGAGCCGGCTCGTCTACGGCATGGCCGACGAGGGCCTGCTGCCCTCGGTGCTCACCAAGGTGCTGCCCAACCGCCGCACCCCCTGGCTCGCGATCGTCGTGACGACGGTGGTCGCGGCCGGCCTCACCATCATCGGGGACCTCGCGATGCTCGCCGAGACGGTCGTGCTCCTCCTGCTCGTCGTCTTCGTCAGCACCAACCTCGCGGTGCTCGTCCTGCGCAAGGACACCGTCGAGCACGACCACTTCCGCACGCCCAAGGTGCTGCCGGTCCTCGCCCTCATCACCTGCGCGGTGCTGCTCAGCCAGCAGTCCCTGCAGGTGTGGCTGCTCGGCCTGGGGATGGTGGCGATCGGCGTCGTCCTGTACTTCATCACCCGCGGGGTGCGCGACACCGACCGCGCCGAGGCCGGTCCCGCCGACCGCTCCCGCTGACGCACGACGGCAGCGGCCCGGCCCGGGCGTCCGGGCCGGGGCCGCTGCGTG
Organism: Georgenia sp. Marseille-Q6866; assembly: GCF_965111665.1. Lineage (NCBI taxonomy): Bacteria > Bacillati > Actinomycetota > Actinomycetes > Allobogoriellales > Allobogoriellaceae > Georgenia > Georgenia sp. Marseille-Q6866. The sequence continues at coordinate 241,244 of NZ_CBCOOR010000003.1, forward strand.
GCGGGCTAACCGACCGGCTTGAGGGGGTCGTGCCCCAGGGACATGAGGCGGTGACGCCACGCGGCGTCCCCCGCCCTGGTCTCGGCGTCGTCGCCGCGCAGCTCCCGGACCTCCGCGACGACGCCCTCCATGAGGGCGACGTCGTCGGCGGTGAGGTCGGTGCGGCGCTTGGCGAGGATGCCGAGCACCTGGCGTGAGCGGTCGCTGCCGGCCTGGTCGGGCAGGGCGTCGACACCGTCGCCGGACTCGGCGGTGGCGAGCCACTCCTGCAGCTCGCGTGACGTCATGTTGACGACGGTGTGGAAGTCCTCCCACAGCTGGTCGGAGACGAGGTCCTCGGCCATGTTGCACACCTCCGGTGTCGGTCGGATGGGCTCCGACCGTAGGTCGGGCACCGGCCGGCCGCACCCGGAGGTGTCAGGTGAGGCTGGGCAGGTGCTCGCGCGCGAAGGCGAGCGACTCCGCGAGCGCCGTCTCCCGCTCGGCCGGCTTCATCTTGCGGGTGGTCACCTCGACGGCGATCGAGCCGGTGAAGCCGAGCTCGGGCAGGGCGCGCAGCACGTCCTCGCAGGGCTGGCTGCCCCGGCCGGGGGCCAGGTGCTCGTCCCGGTTGGAGCCGGTGGAGTCGGTGAGGTGGAGGTGGGCCAGGCGCCCACCGAGCTGCCGCGCGACCTCGAGGGAGTCCTGCCCGGCCACGCCCGCGTGGGAGAGGTCGAGGGTGACGTGCTCGTAGCCCAGGCCTACGGGATCCCAGTGCGGCAGGTAGGCGTGCCGCTCCTTGGTCCGCGAGCCGTCCTTGGCCCGTGCCTTCCACGGGAACATGTTCTCGACGGCGAGCTTGACGTCCGTCGCCGCCTGGCGGCGGGCGATGCCCTCGACGAAGCCCGCCGCGTAGTCGCGCTGCCAGCGGAAGGGCGGGTGGACGACGACGGCCTCCGCACCCACCGCCTCGGCGAGCTCGACGGAGCGGTCGATCTTGCCCCACGGGTCGGTGCCCCACACGCGCTGGGTGAGCAGCAGGGTGGGCGAGTGGATCGACATGACGGGCACGCCGTAGGTCTCGGCCAGCTCGTTGAGCCGCCGCGCGTCACGCGTCTCGGGCCACTTCCAGACCATGACCTCCACGCCGTCGTAGCCCAGCCGCGCGGCGTCGGCGAAGCAGGACTCCGTGCTGCTGGGGTAGCACGAGGAGGTGGACAGGAGGATCGGGGGGACCCTCACGAAGTGCGCTCCTCGCCGTCCTGCGGCGCCGCGGGCCGCCGCTGCCCGTACCGGGGGTTGCCGTGCTCGTCCTCCAGCGGCGTGAAGCTGCGCGCGGGCGGCTGGGGCGGCGCCTCGGCGGTCGTCGCGCCGACCGGGCCGGGCTGCGGGGCCTGCTGGGCGCCGTAGGGGCCGGCGGCGGGCGGGACGGCGGGCGCCGGCTGCTGCCACGCGGCGTCGGTGCCCACGCGGGTGCGGATGCCGGCCTCCCCGAGCAGGCGCATCGCCTCACCCACGCGGCTCTGCTCGCACAGCAGCGCGTAGCGGCTGGCGACGACCTGGCTGGAGGAGGTGAAGTCGCGCTTGCCGCCGGTGAAGGCGTAGGAGACGAGGGCGAAGAGGATGCCGAAGGCCGCGCCGATGACGAGCGCGGGCAGCAGCATGACGAGCGTGCTGCCCTCGGACAGCAGCCCGAAGAGGAGGCCGACGAAGAGGCCGAACCAGGCGCCGGACATCGCGCCCGCGAGCGCCACCCGCGGGTAGGACAGGCGTCCGGTGATGCGCTCGACCATGCGCAGGTCGGTGCCCACGATCGTCGTGTGCTGGACCTCAAACTCCTTGTCGGAGAGGAGGTCGACGGCACGCTGGGCCTCGAGGTAGGTGTCGAAGGCGGCGATCTGGACGCCGGTGGGGAGGGTGGGCGTCGGGGCCACGCCACCCCTGCTGCTGGAGAAGGCCATGGGCCGATTGTCTCCCCTCCGCCCGCGGTCCGCTACGCGCCCCGGCCGCGGCCCCTGGCGGTGAGGGGCGCGGCGGGCGGGGGCCGTTGCTCTTAGGCTGACGGCGTGAGTACACCCGTGAGCAGGAGCGCGCCCACCCGGGTCTTCGTCGGCAGGCTGGCGGGGACCAACGTCTTCGACCCGCTCGGCGACCCGGTCGGCAAGGTGCACGACGTCGTCGTGCTCATCCGCACGAGCTCGCTGCCCCGGGCGGTCGGCCTGGTCGTCGAGGTGCCCGGCAAGCGGCGGGGGGTCCTCCCGCTGAGCCGGGTCGTGAGCATCAGCACCGGGGCCGTCATCACGACCGGCCTGCTCAACATCCGCCGCTTCTCCCAGCGGGCCAGCGAGACGCTCGTCGTCGGCCAGCTCGTCGACCGGCGGGTGACGATGGCCGACGGCAGCGGCCCCGCCGTCATCACCGACGTCGCCATCGAGCAGCAGCGCAACCGCGACTGGCTCGTCACCCAGCTCTTCGTCGAGCGGAGCGCGGCGAGCCGGGGGCTGCGGCGCCGCCGCGGGGAGCAGCTCATCGTCGACGTCGGTGACGTCGTCGACCTCTCCGGCGACGCCGGACCGCAGCCCGCCACGACCCTTCTGTCCACCATGGAGGACCTCAAGCCCGCCGACGTCGCCGACGTCCTCCACGACCTCCCGCCGGACCGGCAGATCGAGGTCGCCGCCGAGCTGTCCGACGACCGCCTCGCCGACGTCCTCGAGGAGCTGAGCGAGGACGACCGCGTGGCGATCGTCTCGGGGCTGGACGCCAACCGCGCCGCCGACGTCCTCGACGTCATGCAGCCCGACGACGCCGCCGACCTCGTCAACGAGCTCCCGCCCGACGTCGCCCGCTCCCTGCTCGACCTCATGGAGCCCGAGGAGGCCGAGGACGTGCGCCGCCTCATCGCCTACGAGGAGCGCGCCGCCGGTGGTCTCATGACGACCGAGCCGATCATCCTGCCCCCGGAGGCGACCGTCGCCGCCGCGCTCGCCAGCGCCCGGCGCCTGGACGTCACCCCGGCACTGGCGACGATGGTCTTCGTCGTGCGCCCGCCGCTGGAGACGCCGTCGGGGCGGCTGCTCGGCGTCGTCCACATCCAGCGCGCGCTCCGCGAGCCGCCCAGCGCCCAGCTCGGCTCGATGCTCGACAGCGACATCGAGACCGTCGGGCCGCACGCGGGCATCGGCAAGATCACCCGGCTGCTGGCGACGTACAACCTCACCGCGCTCCCCGTCGTCGACGAGGAGCGCCGCCTGCTGGGCGCGGTGAGCGTCGACGACGTCCTGGACCACCTGCTGCCCGACGACTGGCGCGACGCCGACACCGAGGCGACCGACACCGCGATGACGAGGAGTGCCCATGGCTGAGCGGCTCGACACGCCACTGCCCACCCGCCGACGCTGGCTGCGCCGGCCCCGGGTCGACTCCGACGCCGTCGGCAGCACCGCCGAGGCCATCGCCCGCTTCACCGGCACGCCGCGCTTCCTCGTCTACCTCTCGGGCTTCGTCATCGTGTGGCTCGCGTGGAACACGTGGGGGCCCGAGCCGCTGCGCTTCGACTCCGCGGCGCTCGGCTTCACCGCGCTCACCCTCATGCTCTCGCTCCAGGCGTCCTACGCGGCCCCGCTCATCCTGCTGGCCCAGAACCGGCAGGACGACCGCGACCGGGTGACCGCCGAGCAGGACCGGCAGCGCGCGGAGCGCAACCTCGCCGACACCGAGTACCTGGCCCGTGAGCTCGCCGCCCTGCGCCTCGCGCTCGGTGACGTCGCCACCCGCGACTTCGTGCGCTCCGAGCTGCGCAGCGTGCTCGAGGAGCTCCGGGAGGAGGACGAGGAGCGCGACCGCGCCCGCTGAGGCGTCACGTGGCGGAAACGCGGGAAACGTCCGCGTCACAGGTAGGTCAATAGCGTCCCAAGGGTTGTCCCCCGAACCAGGAGGTACCCCTGATGCACGGACCTGTCCGAGCGGGGCGCGGCTGCGCCGCAGCCCTGCTCGCCACCGCCCTCGTCCTCACCACGGCCTCGGCCGGGCAGGCGGCCCCCGACGCCCCGGTCGTCGTCGACGGCGACGGCTGGAGCGTCGAGCAGGCGCCGGGCGGCTACGTCGTCGCCCTCGAGCTCGACGAGCCGCTGCCCGTCCGCGCGGCCGTCCCCCAGCTCGAGGCCGACGGCGAGCCGCTCGGCCTGGCCCGCGAGGCCCTCGACGGCCTCTCGCTCAGCGCCGTGACGACCGACGACGCCGTGCTCGACGCCGAGGAGATCACCCTCTCGTGGGGTGACGAGGACGCCTCCGCCACTGGGCGACGGTCCGCCGGGCCGCACGCCGCAGCACCGGACGACGCGGCCGACCGGGTCGTCCTCGACGTCGACCCCGCCGCGGACGGCAGCTACACCGTGGGCCGCGCCGACTACGACCTCGGCACCCAGGCTGTCGACCTCGTCGAGATCGGCGGGATCAAGGGCGAGATGCGCGCGGCCGTGTACTACCCGGTCGAGGCGCAGGGCGAGCGCCCCGTCGTCGTCTTCCAGCACGGGCGCCACGGCTCCTGCTCGCAGGGCACCCCGAACCCGAACCGCTACCCGTGCGGCCCGGACCAGGTCGAGATCCCCAGCTACCGCGGCTACGACGCCCCCGCCGAGACCCTCGCCTCCCGCGGCTACGTCGTCGTCTCGGTCTCGGCCAACGCGATCAACTCCAACGACAACCAGCTCGCCATCGACTACGGCGCGACCGCGCGCGGCGGCCTGGTCCTGTCCCACCTCGACCTCCTCGCCGAGGCCAACGCCGGACGCGCCCCCGGGCTCGACCCGGTGCTCCGCGGCCGGCTCGACCTCGACCGCGTCGGCCTCATGGGCCACTCGCGCGGCGGCGACGGCGTCGTCCGGGCCGCCCTCATGAACGCCGAGCGGGAGGAGCCCTACGGCATCGAGTCCGTCCTGCCGCTCGCGCCGGTCGACTTCGGCCGCCTCAGCCTGCCCGGCGTGCCGACCTACACCGTGCTCCCCTACTGCGACGGCGACGTCGTCAACCTCCAGGGCCAGCACTTCTTCGAGGACTCGCGGTACGCCGTCGACGACGACGTCCTGCGCGCCACCGCCCTCGTCATGGGCGCCAACCACAACTTCTTCAACACCGTCTGGACGCCGGGCCTGTACCCCTACTCCGTCTCCGACGACTGGGCGGCCCAGGACCGTCAGCAGACCAACCCGGTCTGCGGCGCCTCCGCCGAGTCGCGCCTCTCCGCCGCCGAGCAGTACGCGCTCGGTGACGCCTACATCTCCGGCTGGTTCCGCCTCACCATGGGCGGGGAGGAGGAGCTGCTGCCCCTCTTCGACGGCTCCGGCGCCCTGCCCCCGTCGGTCGGCCGCGCCGAGGTCTTCACCGTCGCCCAGCAGCCCGGCTCCTCCCGGACGGACGTCGCCCCCCTCGCGGCCGACAGCCCCCGCGTCCGGGCCGCCGGCGGCGCCCGCCTCACCTACTGCGCCTCGCTCAGCGAGCGCCCCTACCCGCAGCAGGTCCGGCCGTGCGCGGACATCACCGAGGTGACGAGCTCCCAGGCACCGCACTGGACGCCCATGCGCTTCGCACCGTCCGCGCCGTCGGGCCAGATGGCGATCCTCCAGTGGACGACGGCGGGTGCCGGCCTGCGGGCCGACGTCCCCTCCTCCGCCCGCGACGTCAGCGAGCACGAGAAGCTCACCTTCCGCGCGGCCCCCACGCTCGCCGGCGCCGAGGACCTCACGGTCAGCCTTGTCGACGGCGCCGGCCGCTCGGCGAGCGCGCTGGCCTCCGAGGTGAGCGAGGCGCTCTCCCCGCTGCCCGGTGACGCGAGCCCGCTGCGCAAGGTGTACCTCCGCGCGGTCGAGATCCCGCTCACCGCCTTCGCGGGTGTGGACCTCACCGACGTGCGCCAGGTGCGCGTGGCCGGTGTCGGTGACGCCGGCGCCGCCTACCTGTCGGACCTCGCGTTCTCCTCCCCTGCCGTCGGCACCCCGGGCACCGGGGACCTGCCGAGCCTCACCGTCGCCGACGCGACCGTCAACGAGGGCACCGGCCCGGGGACCGCGGCCGTCGCGCTGCGGCTCAGCGCGCCGGCGGCGACGGCGGTGCGGACCTACGTCGAGGCGAACGGCGGGGAGACCGGCGCGCAGCGCCTGGCCGCACCCGTCGTGATCCCGCCGGGCGAGACCTGCGTGGTCTTCGACATGCCCCTCGAGGGCGACCGCCGCACCGCCACCGTCCCCACGACGAGCGTCACCGTGACGGCGGCGTCCGTCGTCGGGGCGTCCAGCGCCGACACCTTCGGCCGGCTCACCGTCCGGGAGGACGACGCCGTCGTCGACCGCGACGGCATCGTCCACGACATGGCACCGGACCCGGGCCCGCAGGGCGACGTGTGCGCCCCCGCGCCGGAGGAGCCCACGGAGCCGACGGAGCCAGGCACCCCGACCCAGCCGGGCACCCCGCCCCAGCCCGGCACCCCGGCCCTCACGTCCGGCTTCTTCCTCAACGACGGCTGGGGCCCCTGGGCCACCTACGCCTTCCGCTACGGCCGGGCCACCGACGAGGTCCTCGTCGGGGACTGGGACGGGGACGGCAACGACACCGTCACGCTGCGCCGGGGCCGGGAGTTCCACGTCTCCGACGCCCAGCGCGGCGGCGACGCGGCCCGCACCTTCAGCTACGGCCGCGCCGGGGACGTCGTCCTCGTCGGGGACTGGGACGGCGACGGCGTCGACACCCTCGCGGTGCGCCGCGGCAACGAGTACCACCTGAAGAACTCGGTGACCGGCGGGGCGGCCGACGTCGTCGTCCGGTACGGCCGGGCCGCGGACGAGGTCGTCGTCGGCGACTGGGACGGGGACGGCCGCGACACCCTGGCCGTGCGCCGGGGCCGCGAGTACCACGTCCGCAACAGCCTCACGGCCGGCCCCGCGCAGCAGGTCCTCACCTACGGGCGGGCCGGCGACGTCGTCCTCGCCGGCGACTGGGACGCCGACGGCGCGGACACCTTCGCGGTGCGCCGCGGCAACGTCTACCACGTGCGGAACTCGGTCTCCGGGGGCCCGGCGGACCGGGTCCAGTCCTACGGCCGCGCCGGCGACGAGGTCTTCGTCGGTGACTGGAACGGCGACGGCCGCGACACCCTGGGGGTGCGCCGCTCCTGACCGCGCGTGAGGCCCCGCACCGCTCCCGGTGCGGGGCCTCGCCGTGCCGGCGGTCACAGGGACCTCGGGCCGCTGGACCCCGCCCTGCGGCGACCTACCATGGGGGTATGTCTGCCCCCACCGTCGAAGCGATCCGCACCGAGCTGGAGAAGGTCCTCGACCCCGAGATCCGCCGCCCCATCACCGAGCTCGGCATGGTGCGGTCCGTGGAGGTCGACGGCGGCGACGTCGTCGTCGGCATCGACCTCACCACCGCGGGCTGCCCGCTCCGCTCGACGATCACCAAGGACGTCACCGCCGCCGCCCAGCGGGTCGACGGCGTCGCCGACGTCCGCGTCGACATGGGCGTCATGAGCGAGGAGCAGCGCAAGTCGCTGCGCTCCCAGCTGCGCGGCGGCGTCGCCGAGCCCACCATCCCCTTCTCCGAGCCGGGTAACCTCACCCGGGTCTACGCCGTCACCTCCGGCAAGGGCGGGGTGGGCAAGTCCTCCGTCACGGCCAACCTCGCCGCCGCGATGGCCGCCGAGGGCCTCAAGGTGGGCGTCGTGGACGCCGACATCTACGGCTTCTCCATCCCGCGCATGCTCGGCGTCGAGCACTCGCCGACCAAGGTCGACGACATGATCCTGCCGCCGGTCGCCGGTGACGTGAAGGTCATCTCGATCGGCATGTTCGCCCCTCCCGGCCGTCCGATCGTGTGGCGCGGGCCCATGCTCCACCGCGCGCTGCAGCAGTTCCTCGCCGACGTCTTCTGGGGGGACCTCGACGTCCTCCTCCTCGACCTGCCGCCCGGCACCGGTGACATCGCGATCTCCGTGGGCCAGCTGCTGCCCAACGCCGAGCTCCTCGTCGTCACCACCCCGCAGTCCGCGGCCGCCGAGGTCGCCGAGCGCGCCGGGTCCCTGGCCGGGCAGACGAACCAGCACGTCGTCGGCGTCATCGAGAACATGTCGTGGCTCGAGCAGCCCGACGGCCAGCGCGTGGAGCTCTTCGGCTCGGGCGGCGGCCAGCAGGTGGCCGACAACCTCTCGGCCGGCCTCGGCTACGACGTCCCCCTGCTCGCCCAGGTGCCGCTGGAGATCAAGCTCCGCGAGGGCGGGGACTCCGGGAAGCCCTTCGTCCAGGACGACGACTCCCCCGCCGCCGACGCCCTGCGCGGCGTGGCCAAGCGGCTGAGCCAGCGGGCCCGCGGCCTGGCCGGGCGCTCGCTGGGCATCAGCCCGCTCTGACGCCGGTCGGTCGCCCCTCCCGCTCCCTCAGTGGCGGGCACAGGGGCGACCGCTGACCGGGACGGGCGACGCAGACCCCGCAGAGCGGCAGCTTCGACGTGCCGGGCCTACGTCGCCTCGTCATCGAAGGGGGCCCGGCCCCCGGGCGCCCGCGGTGGCCGCGCCGGGCGCTCGTCGTCCTCGCGCAGGGCGTCGCGGACGATCCGCCGCGGGTCGTACTGCCGCGGGTCGAGCGAGCGCAGGTCGAGGTCGCCGAGCTCGGGGCCCAGCTCCGCGCGCACGCGGTCGGTCGTGTCCGTCGTCAGGCGGCGCAGGTTCTTCACCAGCCGCGCGAGCTGCTGCGCGTACTCCGGCAGCCGCTCAGGACCGATGAGGACGACCGCGAGGAGCGCGATGACCGCTAGCTCGGACCCGTTGATCGGCACGCTCCCAGGATAGGCCGCTCGCTACTCGCTCCCGGCCTCGTCGAGGACGACCTCGACCTCGCGCTCCTCCCCGCCGTCGCTCTGCACGGTGAGGACCACCGTGTCGCCCGGCGCGCGGGAGCGGACCGCGACGATGAGCTCGGAGGGCGTCGTCACCGGCTGCCCGTCGAAGTGGGTGATGACGTCGCCCGGCTCGATGCCGGCCTCGTCCCCCGGCCCGCCGGGCGTGACAGCGGGCGTCGAGGCGCCGGCGCCGTCCTCGAGCACCTGCACGCCCTCACCCTGGTAGCGGGTGTCGAGCGCGACCCCGATGACGGGGTAGGTCGCCCGGCCGGTCTCGATGATCTGCTCGGCGGTCCGGCGCACCTGGTTGGAGGGGATGGAGAAGCCCAGGCCGATGCTGCCGGTCTGCTGGCCGCCCGCCTGGGCGATCGCCGTGTTGATGCCGATGACCTCACCGGCCGTGTTGATGAGCGGCCCGCCCGAGTTGCCCGGGTTGATGGCGGCATCGGTCTGGATCGCGTTGATGAACGAGGCGCTGTCCCCCGAGCCGCCGGCCTGGACCGGGCGGTTGAGGGCTGAGATGATCCCGCTCGTCACCGTGCCCTCGAGACCGAGCGGGGCGCCGACGGCGACGACCGGGTCACCGACGACGACGGCGTCGGAGTCCGCGAGCGGCAGCGGCGTCAGCCCGTCCTGGTCGACCTTGAGGACGGCGAGGTCGTAGTCGGCGGTGCGGCCCACGATCTCGGCGGGCAGCTGGGTGCCGTCGGCAAGGGTGACGACGACGGTGCCGCCGTCGTCCGTCGCGGCGTCGATGACGTGGTTGTTCGTCACGAGGTAGCCGTCCTCGCGCAGCACCATCCCGCTGCCGCTGGAGGCGGTGTCCCCGCCGAAGACCTCGATGAACACGGTGCTCTCCAGCGCGGCGGCCGCGATGCCCGCGATGGAGTCGGGCGCCCGGCTCGTCGAGACGGTGCTGCCCGAGGCGGGCAGCGCCGAGCCGGAGGACGTCGCGGGCCACAGCCACCGCGCACCGAGCGCCCCGAGGACGAGCCCCGCGAGCAGGGCGACGAGGACGAGGAGGACGACGACGCCGGCCCCCACGCCCCGTCGGCGCCGCCCGCGCGGCTGGCGGCCGGCGGCGGCCTCGGGGGGCGCGCCACCCGACCAGGAGCCGGGCGCGGGCCACGCGTAGGGCTGGGTCGGGGAGGCACCGCCGGTGGGCGCGGACGCCGGTACGTAGCCCGCCGGCGCAGCCTCCTGGTCGGTGGCGGACGCGTAGTACCCCGGGGCGCCCGCCTGGTCCGTGGGCGCGGACGCCGGCGCGTAGCCGGTCGTCGCGGGACCCGGGTGCGAGGCCGGCGCGTAGCCGGCCGTCGCGGCGCCGGGGTGCGAGGCCGGCGCAGACGCCGGCGCGTAGCTCTGCCCGCGGGTGAGCGGCCACGCGCGGTCGGGCGAGGACCACGGCAGCCGCTGGCCGTCCTGGCCGGTGTCGTCGGGGGACGGCTCCTCCTGGCGCTCGTCGCCGGGCTGCTCGCCCGGCTCGGCGGGGTCTTCCGGCGGACCGGCGAGGGGCTGCGGCGCGGGGGCGCCGTCGTCGGCCACCTCGTCCACGCTGTACGGCTCGGGCCGGGGCGCGGGCGAGGGCGGGTAGCCGTGCTCGTGCTCGTCGGGTCGCTCGCTCATGGGCACAGTCTCCTCCCAGATCGGGGCGCGGGCCGCCTCAGCCCAGCGCCCACTCCGTCACGGTGTCCCAGCCGCGCGAGAACCGGGCACCGACCGAGGTGTCGTAGTCGCCCTCGGGCAGGGCGGCGAGGACGGCATCGCTGGCGGAGGCGTCGTCGGGAGCGGCGAGCACGACGACGACGCAGCCCTCGCTCTGCAGCGCGAGGTCGTGGACCCCGCTGGGCAGGAGGAGCGCGTCGCGCTGGCCGACGAGGCCGGTCTGCAGCTGCTCGGCGCTCTCGCCCGTCAGCACCCCGCGCTGCTGGAGGATCCGCACGTGCGCCATGGCCCCGGCGATCTCGACCTCGAGCACCTCCCCGTCCGCGGTCTCGTGGACGGCGACGTCCACCACCCGCATGCCGCTGGGCAGCGACTCGGGCGCGCTCCATCCGTGCTCGGTCATCCACGCGACGACGTCGCCGCTCACCTCGCCACCCCCGTCGACCAGGCCCTCGGGACGCTCACCGACGTTGCCGGAGACGACGTCGAGGATGGCGTGCGGGTCCGCCTGCGGCTCCGACATGCCCCCGACGACGACGAGCCCGGCGGCGCACGCCGCGGCCAGCCCGCCGGCGCCCACGGCCGCGAGCAGGACGCGCCGCCCGCGCGGGGCACGCTCCTCCGGGCCGGGCGCCAGGGCGAGGAGGCGGGCGGTGAGCTCGGGGCCGGGCTCGACGTCCCACGCCTGGCTGAGCATCGTCCGCGAGGCGCGCTCCTGGCCGAGCAGCCAGTGGCAGCGCGCACAGACCGCGGCGTGGGCGAGGAGCTCCTCCGCCTCCGCGGCGGGCAGCTGGCCGTCGACGAGCGGGGCGACCCTGGACCCGAGGTGGCTCACGCGAGCACCTCGCTGTCCACGGTGCCGGGGCGCAGGTGGCCGAGGCGGTCGCGGAGCATGGCGCGGCCGCGGTGGATCCGCGAGCGCACGGTGCCCATCTTGATCCCGAGGGTCGCGGCGATCTCCTCGTACGACAGGCCCTCGACGTCGCACAGGACGACGGCCACCCGGTACTTCGGCGGCAGCGCGTCCAGGGCCTCCTGGATGTCCGGGTCGACGTGCCCATGCTCGTAGCGGCGGTGCAGGTCGTGCTGCTCGTGCGAGGCGGGCACCTCCTCGGCGTGCTCGCCGAGGTGGGTGAGCCGGACGCGGGAACGCTTGCGGGCGCCGTCGAGGAAGAGGTTGGTCGTGATGCGGTGGATCCAGCCCTCGAAGGAGCCGGGCTGGTAGGAGTGCAGCGAGCGGAACACCCGGATGAAGGTCTCCTGGGTGAGGTCCTCGGCGTCGGCCTTGTTGCCGGTCAGCCGGTAGGCGAGGCGGTAGACCCGTGCGGAGTGGTCACGCACGATCTCCTCCCACGACGGCACGGTCCACGTGGTCTCGTCCTGAGCGGTCATGCGGTGGCCTCTTCCGTGCGGTCTGGCGACCAGGATACGGAGCGAACCTGGGGAGCACCTGGGAGCGGGACCGCGGGCGCTACGATCAGGGCGACCCTCGTCCGTGCACACCCAGGAGGCACCACCATCGCTGCCGAGAAGGCCCTCAGCTGGGCCTACACCGAGGAGTTCGTCCCGGAGGACGACGCCACCGCCGCCGCCCGCCGTCGTGCCGAGGAGCTCGGCGCCACGGCCGTGAGCGCGGGGACCGGTGCGGCGCTGCGACTGCTGGCCGCCGCCGTCGGCGCCCGCGCCGTCGTCGAGATCGGGACGGGCACGGGCGTGAGCGGCCTGTGGCTGCTCGGCGGGATGAGCTCGGACGGCGTCCTCACGACCATCGACGTCGACACCGACCACCAGCGCGCCGCCCGGGAGGCCTTCACCGCGGCGGGCGTGAAGTCGGCCCGCACCCGCCTCATCTCGGGGCGCGCCATGGACGTCCTGCCCCGGATGGCGGACAACGCCTACGACCTCGTGCTCGTCGACGCCGACCCCGCCGAGGCCGCCGACTACGTCGAGCAGGCGACGCGGATGCTGCGCGTGGGCGGCGTGCTCGCCGTGACGAACACCCTGTGGCACGACCGCGTGGCCGACCCCGCCCGCCGGGACGAGTCGACGGTCGCGATGCGCGAGCTGGGCAAGGCGGTGCGCGCCGACGAGCGTCTCACCGCGGCCCTGCTCCCTTCAGGCACCGGCCTCCTAGCCGCCGTCCGCCGCCGCTGACCCCTCCAAACCCCCACCCCGCATATGCGGGATTCCTGCGGCCGGGCGTGCGCTCGGACCGCAGAAATCCCGCATATGCGGCTGGTGTGGGTCAGGCTTCTTCGAAGCCGGCGAGGACGGAGGCCGAGCCGGACAGGCCCAGGCGGGTCGCGCCGGCCTCGATCATCGCGGCCGCGGCGGCGGCGTCGCGGATGCCGCCGGAGGCCTTGACCCCGAGGCGGCCGTCCACGGTGCGCGCCATGAGCTCGACGGCGTGGACGCTGGCGCCCCCAGTGGGGTGGAAGCCGGTGGACGTCTTGACGAAGTCCGCGCCGGCCGACTCCGAGGCCCGGCAGGCGGCGATGATCTGCTCGTCGTCCAGGGCGGCGGACTCGATGATGACCTTGAGGACGGCGGGGGCGGGGACCGCGGCACGCACCGCGGCGATGTCCGCCTCGACGGCGGCCCAGTTCCCGGCGAGCGCCTCGCCGAGGTTGATGACCATGTCGACCTCGTCGGCGCCGTCGGCGACCGCGCGGGCGGCCTCGGCGGCCTTGACCTCGCTGTGGTGGGCGCCGGAGGGGAAGCCGCAGACGGTGGCGACGACGAGCCCCTCGGCGTCCTCCAGCGGCAGCTGGGACGGCGAGACGCACACGGCGAGGACGCCGAGCGCGCGGGCGTCGGCGACGAGCGCCGCGACCTGCTCGCGGGTGGCCTCGGGCTTGAGCAGCGTGTGGTCGATCATCTGGGCGACGGCGTGACGGGTGGTCATGTGCTTCCTCCTGGACTCGGTGGACCGAGCCTATCGGGCTACGCCTCCTCGCCCTCGGCGGGGTCGTCGTCGTCGACGGGGACCTCGATGACCTGCTCGAGCTGGTCGGCCTCGGCGGCCTCGCGGTCGGGGTCGACGACCTCGGGCGGGCCGTAGTCCTCACCGGTCTCGGGGTCGAGGGCGGCCACGGCCTCCTCGGGGTCGGGCAGGTCCTCGGCGGGGGGCGGGCTCACGGGGTTGCTCATCGTCTCCCTCTCTCGGGTCGCTGACGGGGCCTGTCCAGTGTGGCCCGTCGGCGGGCGACGTGCAGGGCGGGCGGCTCAGGCCGGGACGGGCAGCAGCGCGGCGACGACGTGCGTCCAGCCGCCGAGCGCGGGCAGCGCCTCCGTGCGGCCGAGCAGGTCCGCGGACCGCACGGTGAAGACCGACCCGCGCGACGGCTCGTAGACGCGCAGCGTGCCGGGGACCGCCGCCCCGGGCGGCGGCGGGACGGCGAGGACGACGTGGCGCGGGACGGCGTGGGCGAGCCCGCCGCGCACGTCCCCGCCCGTGTACAGCGGCACGGGGTGCCCGCGCCGGTTGGCGGCCTCGACCAGCCCGAGCACCGTGGCGCCGTCCTCGGTGGTGTCGTCGACCGGACGCACCCGGTAGCGCACCCCCGGGAAGCGGGCCTCGCGCGCCGCGGTCCACGGCGGCGTGCCGAGACCGGTGGGCCAGGGCAGCGGGCCGAGGGCGCGCCGGCCCGTCGCGGCCTTCACCCGCTGCTGGGCGGCGGCGAAGCGCTCCTCCGCGCCGCCGGCGACGTCCTCCTCGGGCACCTCCGGCGGGCGCGGGCCGGCAGGCAGCCCGCCCGTCTCCAGCCACTGCGCGAGGGCCGGGTCACCGGTGGCGGCGAGCATGACGAGCACGGCCGAGCCGCACGTCGTCGCGTCGACCTGCCGGGCGCGGGCACCGCCGAGGAGGACGGGCAGCCCGTCCGCGGGCTCGGTGACCCCCGTCCCCGCGGCGGCCGCCGGCCCCGTGGTCACGTGCGGCACGCGGGAGGGCGTGCGCACGGGCCGGCTCAGCGCCGCCAGCGGTGCCGTCAGCTGCCACCTGTGCCACGACGACGGCGCCACGTCAGCCCGCGATCTTCTCGAGGACGACGTCCCCCTTGGCCACGCCGTCGCCCGCACCGATCTCGATCCCGCCCTCGAGGGCCTGCCGGGCGCGGTCGAAGCGCTCGGGGGTGTCGGTGTGCATGGTGAGCAGCGGCTGGCCCGCGCGGACGGTGTCGCCCGGCTTGACGTGCAGCTCGACGCCGGCGCCGGCCTGGACGGCGTCGCCCTGGCGGGCACGGCCCGCGCCCAGGCGCCACGCGCAGACGCCGACGGCGTAGGCGTCCAGGCGCCCCACGACGCCGTCGGCCTCGGCGGTGAGCGTCTCGGTCTCCCGGGCCGTGGGCAGCGCCGCGTCCGGGTCCCCGCCCTGGGCGCTGATCATCCGGCGCCACACGTCCATGGCGCGCCCGTCCTCGAGCGCCGCGCGGGGGTCGGCGTCGGTGCGGCCGGCGGCGTCGAGCATCTCGCGGGCCAGCGCGACGGTGAGCTCGACGACGTCGGAGGGGCCGCCACCGGCGAGCACCTCGACGGACTCGCGGACCTCGAGGGCGTTGCCCGCGGTGAGGCCGAGCGGGGTGGACATGTCGGTGAGGAGCGCCGTCGTGCGCACGCCGGCGTCGCTGCCCAGGGCCACCATCGTGCGGGCGAGCTCGCGGGCGGCGTCGATGTCCTTCATGAAGGCGCCGGAGCCCACCTTGACGTCGAGGACGAGCGAGTCGGTGCCCTCGGCGATCTTCTTGCTCATGATCGAGGAGGCGATGAGCGGGATGGCCTCGACGGTGCCGGTGGTGTCGCGCAGCGCGTAGAGCTTCTTGTCCGCCGGGGCCAGGCCGGTGCCGGCCGCGCAGATGACCGCACCGACGTCCTCGAGCTGGCGCAGGATCGCGTCGTTGTCGAGGTCGGCGCGCCAGCCGGGGATGGCCTCGAGCTTGTCGAGGGTGCCGCCGGTGTGGCCCAGGCCGCGGCCCGAGAGCTGGGGTACGGCGACGTCGAAGACGGCGACGAGCGGGGCGAGCGGGAGGGTGATCTTGTCCCCCACGCCGCCGGTGGAGTGCTTGTCGGAGGTGGGGCGGGACAGCCCGGAGAAGTCCATCCGGCTGCCGGAGGCGATCATCGCGGTGGTCCAGCGGGAGATCTCGTCGCGGTCCATGCCGCGCAGGAAGATCGCCATCGCCAGCGCCGACATCTGCTCGTCGGCGACGATGCCGCGGGTGTAGGCGTCGATCACCCAGTCGATCTCGGCGGGCGCAAGGGCGCCGCCGTCGCGCTTGGTCCGGATGAGGTCGACGACATCGAAGGCTTCGGTCATGGTGACACCCTAGGACGAGGCGCCCGGGGGCGCCGACAGCGGGGCGGGACGCGCCCCCGGGACGGGCCGCGCTCCGCCGTCGCCAAGGGACCCCCTACCGGGCCGTCCACTCGTCGAGGTGGCCGGGGCCGAAGGCCTCGGGGAGGAGCTCGGTCATCGGGTGGACGCCGGTGGGCGTCTCGACGAGGAGCTCGGGCCCACCGTGCTCCCACAGCAGCTGGCGGCAGCGGCCGCAGGGGACGATGACGCGCCCCTCGCCGTCCACGCAGGTGAAGGCGACGAGCCGGCCGCCGCCGGAGGCGTGCAGCGCGGAGACGAGCCCGCACTCGGCGCACAGGCCGATGCCGTAGGAGGCGTTCTCGACGTTGCAGCCGGTGACGGTGCGGCCGTCATCGACGAGCGCGGCCGCGCCCACGGGGTAGGTGGAGTAGGGGACGTAGGCGCGGGCAACCATGCCCCGTGCCAGCTCGCGCAGGCGCTCCCAGGTGGCGTCGTCGGTCATCTCGGGCTTCCTCCTGGTGGGTGCACTGCGCGAGCGGGCGGGCTACTTGACGTAAGGGATGTTCTCCGCGGCGGGTGCGCGCACCCGGCCGACGAAGCCGGCGACGGCGAAGATCGTCACGACGTAGGGCAGCATGAGGAGGAACTCCCCCGGGATGCCGCTGCCGCCCATCGCGCTGAGCATGTTCGCGAGGTTGCGCGAGAACCCGAAGAGCAGGGCCGCGGCGAGCGCGCCCAGCGGGTTCCACCGGCCGAGGATCATCGCGGCCAGCGCGATGAAGCCGTTGCCGGCGGACATGTCCCGCCCGAACGCGAGGCCCGAGCCCACCGTGAAGAAGGCGCCACCCAGCCCGGCGAGCGCGCCACCGAGGATCGGGGTGACCCAGCGCGTGCGGATGACGTCGATGCCGACGGTGTCCGCGGCCTTGGGGTGCTCGCCCACCGCACGCACCCGCAGGCCCCACCGGCTGCGGAAGAGGAAGAACTGCAGCGCGATGACGGCGGCGTACATGAGGTAGACGAGGATGTTCTGGTTGAACAGCACCGGGCCGATGACCGGGATGTCCGAGAGCAGCGGCACCGGCAGGGAGGGCAGCCGCTGGCGCTGGTTGAGGTCGGGGTTCTCGCTGAGCACGGTGGAGAAGAAGAAGCTCGTGACACCGAGGACGAGCACGTTGAGCACGACGCCGACGATGATCTGGTCCACCCAGTACTTCACGCTGAAGAAGACGAGCAGGACGCCGACGAGCGCGCCGGCGATCGGCGCGGCGACGACGCCGAGGTAGGGGCTCGTCGTGATCGAGGCGACGATCGCCGCGAGGAAGGCGCCGCCGAGCAGCTGGCCCTCGATCGCGATGTTGATGACGCCCGAGCGCTCGCACATCACGCCGGACAGCGCGCCGAAGACGAGCGGCACGGACAGCGCGAGCGCACCGGTGAGCAGGGAGGTCACCGGGATGGTGCCCCCGATGCCCTGCCAGGTGAGGAACGCGAGGACGAAGGCGGCGCCGAACAGCGCTGGCGGCCACCAGCCCAGCGGCTGGCGACGCGTGGCGCGGTACGCCGAGTAGCCCGTGACGGCGGCCATGACGAGGGTGAGCACCCACAGCGCCGGGACGGTCGGGACCTCGGTGTTGGGGATCTCGGCGAGCTCCCCGCCCGTGGCGGTGCGGAAGGTCGTCGTGCCCGACGCGGTGAACAGCGTGAAGCCGAGCAGCGAGACGAGGGTGAAGACGGCCATGAAGCCGGGGCCGCGCCACTTGACGGGCGGCAGCACGACGGAGTCGCGGGCGTCGGGGCGGGTGAGCGTGGACTGGCTCATGCCGAGGCCTCCTTGGCGGCGAGCACGGTGGACTTCCCGCGCGAACGGTCCGGTGCCGGCAGGCGGAAGATCGCCCGGACGAGGGGCGGGGCCGCGATGAGCAGCACGATGACCGACTGGACGACGAGGATGATGTCGATCGGGGTCTGGGTGGTGGACTGCATGAGGAAGCCACCGGCCTTGAGCGCCCCGAACAGCAGGCCCGCGGCGAAGGTGCCCCACGGGGTGGCGCGCCCGAGCAGCGCGACGGTGATCGCGTCGAAGCCGTAGCTCGCCGCGACACCGGCGGTGAGGATCTGCTCGGTGCCGAGCACCTGCGCCGACCCGCCCAGGCCGCTGAGGCCACCGGCGATGACGAGGGCCACGATCGTCACCTTGGCGACGGAGACACCCGCGGTGCGGGCGGCCTCGGCGTTGGCGCCGACGGCCCGCAGCTCGAAGCCGAAGGTCGAGCGCTCGACCAGCCACCACACGGCGGCCGTGACGAGGATGACGAGGATGAAGCCGAAGTGGAGGCGGAAGCCCTCCCCCAGCAGCAGCGGGTAGAGCGCGGTGTCGCGCACGTTGGGCGAGCGCGGCAGCGCGGAACCGCTCTGCTGGAACGCCGGCTGGGTGAGGACCCAGCCGATGAGGTACACCGCGATGTTGTTGAGCATGATCGTGACGATCACCTCGTTGGCCCCGGTCCGGGCCTTGAGGACACCGGCGATGCCCGCCCAGATCGCGCCACCGAGCACCGCGCCGAGGACGGCGAGGACGACGTGGAGGACGACGGGCAGCTCGAGGGAGAAGCCGATCCAGCCACCGAGGATCGCGCCCACGATGATCTGGCCCTGGCCGCCGATGTTGAACATCCCGGCGCGGAAGGCGATGGCGATGCCCAGACCGGTGAAGATCAGCGGCACGGAGAAGACGAGCGTCTCCGTCAGCGGCCGGATCGCGCGGGTGAAGGTCTCCGCCTGGTAGTCGAAGATCGAGCCGCGGAACAGGGCCGCGTAGGCCTGGGAGACGGCGTCCCACACGGCACCGACGAAGTCCATCGGGCGCGCGAAGAGGTAGCCGGCGGTGTCCTGGACACGGGTGTCGGCGGCGGCGATGAGGATGCCGCTGAGCACGAGCGCGACGACGATCGCCAGGACGGTGACGAGCCAGCCGCCCGAGAGGATGTCGCGCACGAACTGGGCGGTGCGGGTGCGAGGCTCCTCGTCCGGCACCTGCTTGGCCGACGACGGGGACTCCTCCGCCTGCGCGATGACGTCGCCGGGGTGCTCGGCGGGACGCCGGGTCTCGTCCTCGCTCACGGCGCGGTCTCCTCACTCATGTCGTCCGCCGCGGACATCGCGGTGCGGTGCTGCGCGGCCTGGGACAGCGCCTCCTCGTAGGGGACGCCGGCCATCATGAGGCCGAGGACGTCGCGGTCGGTGTCACCGGGGACGACGCCGACGACGCGCCCGCGGTACATGACGGCGATGCGGTCGGCCAGGGCCATGACCTCGTCGAGCTCGGTCGAGACGATGAGCACCGGGGTGCCCTTGTCCCGCTCGGCGACGATCTCCTTGTGGATGAACTCGATCGACCCGACGTCCACGCCGCGGGTGGGCTGGGAGGCGACGAGCAGGCGCAGCGGGCGGGACATCTCCCGCGCGATGACGACCTTCTGCTGGTTGCCGCCGGACAGCGTGGAGATGGGGTCGTGGACCGAGGTGAGGCGCACGTCGAACTGCTCGGCGCGCTTGTGAGCGTTGTCCTCGACGACACCGGGCCGGAGGCTGCCGAGGGCGGCGAAGGGCTCGGTGTCGTACAGGTCGAGGATGAAGTTCTCGGCCACGGTGAAGCCGGCGATGACCCCGCCCGTGGAGCGGTCCTCGGGGACGAAGCCGATGCCGGCGCGCAGCCGCTGCTTGACGGAGGTGCCGACGAGCTCCTCGCCGTCCAGGACGATCGAGCCGGAGACCGGCTCGACGAGCCCGAGGATCGTCTCAGTGAGCTCGGTCTGGCCGTTGCCCTGGACACCGGCGACGACGACGATCTCCCGGTGCCGCACGGTGAGGTCGAGGCGGTCGACGGCGACCTGCCCCTTCCCGTCGAGCACCGACAGGTCGGTGACGACGAAGGACTCCTCGCCCGGTGCGGCGTGGTCCTTGTCGACGGCCATGCTCACCGAGCGCCCGACCATGAGGGAGGCGAGCTCGGTCTCCGAGCTCGCGGGGCTCGCCTCGCCGACGACCGTGCCGCGGCGGATGACGGTGATGGAGTCGGCGATCGCGCGGACCTCGCGCAGCTTGTGCGTGATGAAGACGATCGAGGTGCCCTCGGCCTTGAGCTGGCGCATGATCGCGATGAGCTCGTCGGTCTCCTGGGGCGTGAGCACCGCCGTCGGCTCGTCGAGGATGAGCACCTTGGCGTCGCGAGACAGGGCCTTGATGATCTCCACGCGCTGCTGCACACCGACGGGCAGGTCCTCGATGACGGCGTCGGGGTCGACGTCGAAGCCGAAGCGGTCGGAGATCTCCTTGACACGCTTGCGCGCCTCGCGCCGGCTGATGACGCCGAGCGGCCCGGTCGGCTCGTAGCCGAGGGCCACCGACTCGGCGACGGTGAAGACGGGGACGAGCATGAAGTGCTGGTGGACCATGCCGATGCCGGCGGCGACGGCGTCGCCGGGACCGGAGAAGGTGACGGCCTCGTCGTCGAGGAGGATCTGCCCCTCGTCCGGGTCGTACAGGCCGTAGAGCACGTTCATCAGCGTGCTCTTGCCGGCCCCGTTCTCACCGAGCAGCGCGTGGATCTCCCCGGGCTCCACGACGAGGTCGATGTGGTCGTTGGCGACCAGGGGGCCGAAGCGCTTGGTGATGCCGCGAAGCTCGAGCTTCACATCCGCTCCATCGGTAGCGGGCCGCGGCGACGCGGCCGGAGGGGGGACGCCGCGGCGTCCGTGGCGGGCAGACGGTGACGGCCCGGCCGCGGGTGGGCCGGGCCGTCACTGTAGGGGGTGGATCAGGGAGCGTTGACGGTCTCGACGGCGAGCTCGCCCGAGATGATCTGCTCCTGGAGGGCCTCGACCTGGTCGAGGAGCTCCTGCGGGATGTCCGCGCTGCCGGTGGCGAGGCTGACACCGCCGTTGGCGAGGTCACCGATGTAGGGCTCGCCGGTGAAGCTGCCCTCGAGGCCGGCCTTGATGGTCTCGAAGACGCCCGCGCCGATCTCCTTGACGACGGAGGCGAGGACGATGTCGGCGTAGTCCGTGGACGCGGTCCAGTCGGAGTCGACACCGACGACCCACACGTTGCCGGCGCTCTCGGCGGCGGCGGCCGCACCCAGGCCGACGGGGCCGGCGGCCGGCATGATGACGTCGGCGCCCTGGGCGATGAACTGCTCGGTCAGCGCCTGGCCCTGGCCCTGGTCCTCGAAGCCGCCGGAGAACGTGCCGTCCTGCGCCTCCTTGTCCCAGCCGAGGACCTGGACGTCGCCGTCGTTGTCCTCGTTGAACTTCGCGACGCCGTCGACGAAGCCGTCCATGAAGATGTTGACGGACGGGATCGGCAGGCCACCGAAGGTCGCGACCGTGCCGGTCTCGCTCATGCCCGCGGCGACGTAGCCCGCGAGGTAGGCGGCCTCGGCCGTGTTGAAGATGATGGGTGCGGCGTTGGGCAGCTCGACCGGCACCGGGGCGGCGTCGGCGCCCTCACCCGGGTTGGAGAACGTCGCGTCGACGAGGCCGAAGTTGACGTCCGTGTTGCCCTCGGCGGCCGCCTGGATCGGGTCCTCGAGGAGGAAGCCGACACCGATGGTCATGTCGCAGCCCTGCTGCACCATGGAGTCGACGTTCGGGCCGAAGTCGGCGTCCGACTGCGACTCGGCGTCGTTGAGCTGGATCCCGAGCTCCTCCTGGGCGCGCATGCCGCCCTCCATGGCCGACTGGTTGAAGGACTGGTCCTCCCAGCCGCCCTGGTCGGAGATGAGGCAGGCGAGGTAGTCGACCTCCTCGGCGGACCCGGTGGTCGCCTCGGTGGTGGCCTCGCCGGCGGGCTCGGTGCTGTCGTCCTCCGGCGCGTCACCGCACGCCGCGAGTGCCAGCGTGGCGACGGCCGCGAGAGCGGTCGCGTAGATCGTCTTCTTCACGCTTGTCTCCTGGGGATGGTTGAGGCCGGTGGTCGGCGGGACGATGGAGGCGTCCCACCGTGACCTATCGGCTGCGTACGGCCGACTGTAAGCCTCCGCGGCCGCGAGATTGGCCGCATGGTGAGATGTGTCTATGTTCTGTTACACAAACGTTGCTATCGCGCGCGCACGGCGGCCGGCCCGCGGCCGGACAGGACGGGCGCTCCACCCCGGGAGCCGGGCCGGGGCTGCGCCGCGACGCGCGGCTCGTAGCCGGCGCGCTGCGCGGTGCGGGCCAGCACCCGGGCCCCGATGCTGATCGCGCGCTCGTCCACGACGAGGTCGCCCTGGTGGAGGTCGTGCGCCGCCCCGCCGGGCGCGCGGGTGCCCAGCCGGACCATCGCCCCGGGCACGCGCGAGAGGTACCAGGCGAAGTCCTCCCCGCCCAGGGACTGCTCGGTGAGCACGACGGCGTCGTCGGCGACGACCTCCCGGGTGGCGCCGTCGAGCAGCCGCACGCACTGCTCGTCGTTGACGACGGGCGGCATGCCGCGCTGGTGCTTGAGCTCCACCTCGACGCCGAGCGGCGCCAGGAGGTCCGCGACGACGTCGTCGACGAGCGTGCCGGCCCGCTCCCAGGTCTCGACGTCCAGCGAGCGCAGCGTCCCGGTGACGCTGCCGACCGAGGGGATGGTGTTCGGCGCGCGGCCGGCGTTGACCGCACCCCACGTGAGGTTGGCCCCCGAGCGGGGGTCCAGGCGCCGGTCGAGCACGGCGGGCAGCTGGGTGATGATGTGGCCCAGGGCGTAGACGACGTCGCCGGTGAGGTGCGGGCGCGAGGTGTGCCCGCCGGCGGACCGGACGGTGACCGTGACGTTGTCCGAGGCAGCGGTGATCGGGCCGATGCGCGAGCCGATCTTGCCGCACGCGATCTTCGGCGCGCAGTGCAGGGCGTAGATCTGCTCGACGCCGTCGAGGACGCCCTGGCCGAGGAGCTCCTTGGCGCCGCTGGGCTGGACCTCCTCGGCGGGCTGGAGGATGAGCCGCACCCCGACGGGCAGCTGCCCCTCCTCCTCGAGGCGCGCGAGGATGAGACCGGCCCCGAGGACGGCACTGGCGTGGACGTCGTGGCCGCAGGCGTGCGAGACGCCCTGGCGGCGGGAGCGGAAGGGCAGCCCGGTGGTCTCGGGCACGGGCAGCGCGTCGATGTCCCCGCGCAGGGCGATCCGCCGTCGTCCCCGCTCGCGCGGGTCGGGGCCGATGTCGCAGACCAGCCCGCTGCCCTTGGTGCGGCGCGGGGACAGGCCTGCGGCGGTGAGCCGGTCGAACAGGAGGGTGGTCGTTTCCTGCTCCATCCAGCCCAGCTCGGGGTTGGCGTGGATCTGGCGCCGGATCGCGACCAGCTCCTCCTCCAGCTCGGCAGCGAGCTCGACGATGCGGTCAGCCTGGGGGACGTCCTTCACCCCAGCGACCCTAGCGCGCCTCAGCGGAGCGCGTCGGGCAGGACGTCGACGACCTCCTTGAGCCGCTGGGCGTGGTCGGTCGTCGTCACGAGCAGCGCGTCGGGCGTGTCGACGACGACGGCGCCCGGCACTCCCAGCACCGCGACCAGCCGGCCGGTGGCCGGGACGAGGACGGCGCCGGTGCTGTCGGCGGCGAGGACGGGGCCCTCGCCCAGCGTCCGCACGCCGTCGGGGCCGGCGGGGAGCAGCGTCGCGAGCGAGCGCCAGTCCCCGACGTCGTCCCAGCCGAGCTCCGCGGGGACGACCGCCACCCCGCCGTCGGCGGCGACGGGCTCGGCGACGGCGTGGTCGATGGCGATGCGGGTGAGGCGCGGCCACTCGCGGGCGAGGACCTCCTCCCGGTCCGGCCCGTCCCAGGCGCGGGCGATGGCGAGGAGGCCGTCGTGCAGCGGGGGCTGGAGCCGGCGCAGGTGATCGAGCAGCACCTCGGCACGGACGACGAACATGCCCGCGTTCCACCGGTACCGGCCGGTGGCGAGGTACGCGGCGGCCGTCTCGGCGTCGGGCTTCTCGGCGAAGGAGGCGACGTGGAGCGTGGAGGGGGCGCCCTCGACCCGGAGGGGCGCGCCGGACTCGACGTAGCCGAAGGCGGTCGAGGGGTGGTCGGCCTCCACCCCGATCGTCACCACGTACCCGGCGCGCGCCGCCGCGACCGCCTCGCGGACGGCGGCGGCGAAGGCCTCGGGCCGGCGCACGACGTGGTCGGCGGCGAAGGAGCCGACGACGACGTCGCCGTGCCGCTCGCGCAGGAGCGCCGCCGCGAGCCCGATCGCAGCCATCGAGTCCCGGCCCGAGGGCTCGGTGAGGAGGGCGTGCCCGGCGAGCTCCGGCAGCTGCTCGCGCACCGCGGCCGCGTGCGCCTCGCCCGTGACGACCGTGACGCCGTCGGCCAGGGGCGCGAGCCGGTCCCAGGTGCCCTGGAGGAGCGTGCGCCCGCTGCCCGTGAGGTCGAGGAGGAACTTGGGGTGCGCGCGGCGTGAGAGCGGCCACAGCCGGGTGCCGGCGCCGCCGGCGGGCACGACGGCGTGGAAGCCGGGGATCGGGTCGGAACTCATGGCGGCAGCCTAGACAGCGGGGCCGTCCTCACTGTTGGACACGTGTGCCCGTGTCCCGGGCCCATGGTCCCGAGAATGTCCACGACGTGGATACCATGCTCGTGTGTCCACCACTCATACTGCAGCGCGGCAGGTCAAGGGCCGCCGCACGTCGGTCGCCCTCAAGCTCGTCATGGCCGTCACCGGCGTCATCTTCCTGCTCTTCGTGCTGGCCCACATGTACGGCAACCTCAAGGCGCTGTCCGGCCAGCAGGCCTTCGACGACTACGCCCACCACCTGCGGGTGCTCGGCGAGCCGATGCTGCCGGAGTCCGGCTTCCTGTGGGTCATGCGCCTGGGCCTCGTCGTCAGCCTCGTGCTCCACGTGTGGTCCGCGATCGTGCTCGCGCGGCGCAACCGCGGGGCCCGCACGCAGAAGTACGTGATGAAGAAGTCGGTGTCCTCGAGCCTGTCCTCGCGGACGATGATGTGGGGCGGCCTGGCCCTGCTCCTGTTCATCGTCTTCCACATCCTGCAGTTCACGACCCTGACGATCGAGGTCGGCGGCTCCTTCGACAGCCCCTACGACCGCCTCGTCGCCGCGTTCGAGACGTGGTGGCTCGTCGCGATCTACGTCGTCGCGATGGTGGCCCTGGGCATGCACCTGCGCCACGGCATCTGGAGCGCCACGCAGACCCTCGGCTGGTCCAACCGCACGCGCCAGCCGATGATCAAGGCAGTAGCCCTGGCCGTCGCGATCCTCGTCGTCGTCGGCTTCCTCGTCCCGCCGCTCGCCATCGCCTTCGGGCTCGTCTAGACCCGCGGAGTAGTGCATCCCATGACCGACCAGCTCATCGACGGCCTCTACCGCGAGGGCGCCCCGATCGCCGACACCAAGGCGCCGACCGCCGTCCCGGTCGAGCGCCGCTGGCGTGAGCGCCAGTTCGGTGCCCGCCTCGTCAACCCCGCGAACCGGCGCAAGATCAGTGCGATCATCGTCGGCACCGGTCTGGCCGGCGCCTCCGCCGGCGCCACGCTGGGCGAGGCCGGCTACCAGGTGAAGTCCTTCTGCTACCAGGACTCCCCGCGCCGGGCGCACTCGATCGCCGCTCAGGGGGGCATCAACGCGGCGAAGAACTACCGCAACGACAACGACTCGACCTTCCGGCTCTTCTACGACACGGTCAAGGGCGGCGACTTCCGCTCCCGGGAGTCCAACGTCTACCGCCTCGCCGAGGTCAGCGCGAACATCATCGACCAGTGCGTCGCCCAGGGCGTGCCCTTCGCCCGCGAGTACGGCGGCCTGCTCGACAACCGCTCCTTCGGCGGCGTCCAGGTCTCCCGCACCTTCTACGCCCGCGGCCAGACCGGCCAGCAGCTCCTCATCGGCGCCTACCAGGCCCTCGAGCGCCAGATCGCCGCCGGCACGGTCCAGATGTACACGCGCCACGAGATGCTCGAGCTGGTCGTCATCGACGGCCGCGCCCGCGGCGTCATCGTCCGCGACATGGTGACCGGTGAGATCGAGACGCACCTGGCCGACGTCGTCGTCCTCGCCACCGGCGGCTACGGCAACGTCTTCTACCTGTCGACGAACGCCATGGGCTCCAACACGACGGCGATCTGGCGCGCGCACCGCAAGGGCGCCCTGTTCGGCAACCCCTGCTACACGCAGATCCACCCGACCTGCATCCCGGTCTCCGGGGACTACCAGTCCAAGCTCACGCTGATGAGCGAGTCACTGCGCAACGACGGACGCATCTGGGTGCCCAAGCGCGCCGAGGACTGCGACAAGGACCCGCGGGACATCCCCGAGGAGGACCGCGACTACTACCTCGAGCGCACCTACCCGGCGTTCGGCAACCTCGTCCCCCGCGACATCGCCTCTCGCCAGGCGAAGAACGTGTGCGACGACGGCCGTGGCGTGGGCCCGGCGGTCGACGGCGTGCGCCGCGGTGTCTACCTCGACTTCGCCGAGGCGATCGAGCGGATGGGCCGCAAGGCGGTCGAGTCGAAGTACGGCAACCTCTTCGACATGTACCAGCGCATCACCGGGGAGAACCCCTACGAGGTGCCGATGCGCATCTACCCGGCCGTGCACTACACGATGGGCGGGCTGTGGGTCGACTACGACCTCCAGTCCAACATCCCCGGCCTCTTCGTCACCGGTGAGGCGAACTTCTCCGACCACGGCGCGAACCGCCTGGGTGCCTCCGCGCTCATGCAGGGCCTGGCCGACGGGTACTTCGTCCTGCCCAACACGATCAACGACTACCTCGCCGACGGGCCCTTCGAAAAGGTCGCCGAGAACCACCCCGCGGTGCTCGAGGCGCGCGCGTCCGTCGAGGACCGCATCTCCCGCCTCATGAACGCCGGCGGCACCCGCTCGGTCGACTCCTTCCACAAGGAGCTCGGGCACATCATGTGGGAGTACTGCGGGATGGAGCGCACGGCCGAGGGCCTGCAGACCGCCATCGAGAAGATCCGGGCGCTGCGCGAGGAGTACTGGCGCGACGTGCGGGTCCTGGGTGCGGCCGACGACTTCAACCAGTCCCTGGAGAAGGCCAGCCGCGTCGCCGACTTCATCGAGCTCGGTGAGCTCATGTGCATCGACGCGCTGCACCGCCGCGAGTCCTGCGGTGGGCACTTCCGCGCGGAGAGCCAGACGGAGGACGGCGAGGCACTGCGCCACGACGACGAGTTCGCCTACGTCGCGGCATGGGAGTGGACCGGGACGGGTGAGCCGCCCGTGCTCCACAAGGAGGACCTCGTGTACGAGCACGTCGAGATGAAGCAGCGGAGCTACAAGTGAGAATCACCCTCAAGGTCTGGCGTCAGGCCAACGCCGCCACCCGCGGCCGGATGGTCGACTACACGCTCGACGACGTCTCCGAGGACATGTCCTTCCTCGAGATGCTCGACGTCCTCAACGAGCAGCTCATCGGTCAGGGCGAGGAGCCGGTGGCCTTCGACCACGACTGCCGCGAGGGCATCTGCGGCATGTGCGGCCTCATGATCGACGGCGTCGCGCACGGGCCGGAGGTCACCACGGTCTGCCAGCTCCACATGCGCTCCTTCAAGGACGGCGACACGATCACCGTCGAGCCGTGGCGCGCGGACCCCTTCCCCGTCATCAAGGACCTCGTCGTCGACCGCTCGGCCTTCGACCGGATCATCCAGGCCGGCGGCTTCATCTCCGCCAACACCGGCGCGGCCCCGGACGCCCACGCCACCCCGGTGCCCAAGGCCGACGCCGACGCCGCCTTCGAGGCCGCTGCCTGCATCAGCTGCGGCGCCTGCGTCGCGGCCTGCCCCAACGGCTCCTCGATGCTCTTCACCGCCGCCAAGGTCACCCACCTCGGCAAGCTGCCCCAGGGCCAGCCGGAGCGGCTCGGACGCGTCGTGTCGATGGTCGCCCAGCAGGACGCCGAGGGCTTCGGCGGCTGCACGAACATCGGTGAGTGCGCGTCCGTGTGCCCCAAGGGCATCCCGCTCGACACGATCAACCAGCTGAACTTCGACCTGCGGACGGCGCTGCGCAACGGCGTCTGAGCCCCGCCGCACCTCTCCCAGCCGAGTACGCACAGACGGTCACCAGCGGCGCCGTGCGGCGCCGTCTGCGTGACCGTTCGTGCGTACTCGGCGCTCAGGGCTCGCGGTGGCGGGTCTCGCCGCGCGCCTTGCGGCGTCGCGCGGAGCGGCCGGCGTAGGCGTCCTTGGTCTCGTGGCGCCGGCCCAGGCGGCGGCGGTTCCACTCGCGCACCCGCCCCACGAGGCCACCCCAGTACGCCTCCCGAGCGCGGGCCTCCACGGCCATCCGCTCGTTCCACTCGTCCTGCTCGTCCTCCGCGTGGCGCAGCGCGAGCACCTCCTCGCCCTCCTCCCCCAGCTGCTCGAGGTCGGCGACGAGCGTCTCCTCCCGGAGCTTCTCGGGCGCCTGCACCGTCCCCGTCGTCGCCTCGTAGTCCCAGGTGAGCGTGCGCGGCACGGAGAGGGTCACGTAGTTGGGGTGCTCGTCGAAGTTCGTCGCGCCCGGCTCGTCCGGCTTGGGCGGGGCCGGCGGGTTGGCGGTCCACGCGGCGATCATCAGCGTGACGCGCGCGAGGAGGTTGACCCACAGGAGCAGGGTGATGAGGGCCGCAGCCGTGGCGAGCAGCGGGTTGTCGGCGCCGCCGACGAGGGTGGTCCCG
This sequence comes from Georgenia sp. Marseille-Q6866, assembly GCF_965111665.1. Lineage (NCBI taxonomy): Bacteria > Bacillati > Actinomycetota > Actinomycetes > Allobogoriellales > Allobogoriellaceae > Georgenia > Georgenia sp. Marseille-Q6866. The sequence continues at coordinate 269,758 of NZ_CBCOOR010000003.1, forward strand.
AAGAGCCGGAGCACCGTGGAGGCCACCGCCCCGAGCAGGGCCCCCACGAGGAGGTCGCGGCGCGGCACGTGCACCCCGGCGAGCACCCGGAAGAGCAGGACGTACACCGCGCCGTCGACGAGGAGGGCGACGAGGTAGCCGAGGACGCGCAGCGCGACGGAGGCGAAGGTGCCCTCGATCCCCACGGTGTCGAGCAGCCACTGCCCGGCCGCGCCCGCGGCGATGCCCAGCGCCGCCGTCGTGACGACCGCCAGGGCGAGGATGAGGAAGCCGCCGAGGTCGCGGACCCGGGTGAGGACCGGGCTCTCCTTGGGGGAGACGATGCCGAACATCATCCGGATGGAGCGCTTGAGGGCGCCCATGACGGAGATCGCCGTCCACAGCAGCACCCCGACAGCGGCGATGCTCGCGGGGTTGAGCGCCGTGTTGAGCACGAGGTCGTCGGGGTTGATGAGGCCCCCGTTGGTGCCCGTGTTGATGATGCCGGGCAGTGCGTCGTCCACGCTCTGCAGCACGGTCTCGCGCAGCTCGGCGTTGTTGCCGAGCACGGTCATGAAGATCGTGTAGCCGATGGTGAGCGCCGCGAAGATCGAGAAGAGCGCGGAGTAGGTGATGCCACCGGCGAGCAGGCCGCCGTTCGCCTTCGCGTACCGGGCCAGCCCGCGGCCGGGCCGGGAGTGCTCCCAGCGCGACATGAGCGCGGTGACGCGCTCCCCCAGCGACGGGCGGCCCTCGGCAGCGGTGCTCATGGCCGGCAAGCCTAGGGACGAAGCCACGAGCCAGCATCACCAGAGCCGCTCCCCCTCCCGCCGACAGCCGGATTCCTCGACACGCTGACCTCCCCGGTCGTCCTCCGACCTCCTCCCTCCGCGCACGTCCGGCCGAGGTGGACCGGGTAGGTCACCCACCGGCACGCTGCTCGAACAGAACCGTCCGCACGCCGACGGGCGGAATCCTCCGACCGGAAGATCCCGCCGTCAGCGTGCGAGGCACCGTGAATGATCGGTCATGTTCGGTTATGGGGCGTTTTCTGGCACACTGGGGGCATGGACATCGAGCGTCCCGAGGCGCCACCCCTGCTCGCCCGGCAGCGGCAGCAGCAGATCCTGGCCGCGGTCAACCAGCACGGAGGCGTGCGCGTGGCCGAGATGGTCGACCAGCTCGGCGTCTCGGAGATGACGATCCGCCGGGACATCACCAGTCTCGTCCGCCGCGGGCTCGTCGCCCGGGTCCACGGCGGCGCCGTCGCCCCCAGCCGCTCCGCCCAGGAGCCGGCCTTCGCCCTCAAGGCCGGGCAGCACACGGGCGAGAAGGCCCGCATCGGCACGCTCGCCGCCTCGCGGGTCGAGGCGGGGGACGCCGTCGCGCTCTCGGCGGGCACCACCACCCTCGCCGTCGCCCGCGCCCTCACGGCGCTGCCGCACTTCGCCACGCTCACCGTCATCACCAACTCCCTGCCCGCCGCCGACGTCCTCCACCAGGCCGCCATGCAGGCGCGCGAGGCGGGCCGCCCGGCGCCCACCGTCGTCCTCACCGGCGGGGAGCGCACGCCCTCGGACGCCCTCGTCGGGCCGGCCACCGTCGACTACCTGCGCGACGTCCGCGTCGACTGGGTCTTCCTCGGTGCGCACGGCTTCGACCCCGCCATCGGCCTCATGACGCCGAACCTCCAGGAGGCGTCGACGAACTCGGCACTCCTCGCGACCGGCCGCAGTGCCGTCGCCGTCCTGGACTCGAGCAAGTGGGGCGTGCGCGGACTGCGCACCTTCTGCCGGGCGGAGGACCTCGCCGCCCTCGTCACCGACGCCCAGCCCGACGAGGAGACCCTCGCCGCAGCCGCCACGCACGACTTCTCCCTGGAGATCGCTTCCGATGACTGACACCGTCCGCAAGACCCGAGACACGCTCGCCGACGGCCGCGAGATCCTCTACTTCGACGACTCCGAGCCCTACGTGTCCGGCGGCGCGACCCGGCGCCTGGACGACCCTCGCCCGCTGCCGGACCGGTTCGGCCCCGTGGCCGGTGCCGACGGCGAGCCGCAGCCCTTCACCGGCCCGCAGATGCGCTACGACGTCCTCACCGGTGAGTGGGTCCCGATGGCCACCCACCGGATGAACCGCACCCACCTGCCCCCGGCGGACGCGAACCCGCTCGCCCCCGCGAAGCCCGGCGCGGCGTACTCGGACGGCGAGGTGCCGGCCGACGACTACGACGTCGTCGTCTTCGAGAACCGCTTCCCCTCCCTCGTCCAGGTGCCGGGCGAGGAGGACGTCGTCACCCACCTCGACGGCGAGCCGCTGTGGCCCGTGCGCCCCGCGGCGGGCCGCTGCGAGGTCATCTGCTTCTCCCCCGACGCCGAGGCCTCCCTCGCCACGCTCGACGAGCGCCGCATGCGCACCGTCATCGAGGCCTGGGGCGACCGCACCACCGAGCTCGGCGCGCTGCCGGGGATCGAGCAGGTCTTCTGCTTCGAGAACCGCGGCCGCGAGATCGGCGTGACGCTCCACCACCCACACGGCCAGATCTACGCCTACCCCTACCTCACGCCGCGTACCGCGACGATGCTGCGCCAGGCGCGCGAGCACCGGGCCGCCACCGGCCGCAACCTCCTGCGCGACGTCCTCGAGGCCGAGCTGCGCTCCGGACGCCGTGTCGTCGCCGAGTCCGAGCACTGGGTGGCCTACGTCCCGGCCGCCGCGCGCTGGCCCGTCGAGATGCACCTGGCCCCGCGCCGGGACGTCCCCGACCTGCCCGCGCTCACCGACGCCGAGCGCACCGACCTCGCGGCGATCTACCTGCGCCTGCTCCGGGCCGGGGACCAGTTCTTCGTCGAGGAGGGCGCCGACGGCGAGCAGCGCGCCATCCCGCTGCCCTACATCTCCGCGTGGCACCAGGCCCCGGTCAACGAGGGCCGCGAGGACCTGCGCCTGCACCTGCAGCTCTTCTCCGTCCTCCGCGCGCCCGGCAAGCTCAAGTACCTCGCCGGCTCCGAGTCCGGCATGGGTGCGTGGGTCTCCGACACCACCCCCGAGCGCATCGCCGACCGGCTGCGGGAGGTCATGGCGTGAGCGTCCTCGCCCCCGCCTGGACCGCCGACGACGGCGCGCGCCGGGCCCGTCACCTCCTCGCCTCCGCCCTCGGCCCCGAGCCCGCCGACGGCGTGTGGGCCGCTCCCGGGCGCGTCAACCTCATCGGGGAGCACACCGACTACAACGGCGGCCTGTGCCTGCCGATCGCCCTGCCCCACCGCACCTACGTCGCAGTGCGCCGCCGGGACGACCGGACCGTGCGGCTCACCTCCGGCCAGGAGCCGGGCGTGCGCACGGTCGACCTCGATGGCGTCGGCCCGGCGGGCTCGCCGGGCGCCGTCGAGGGCTGGCCGGCGTACGTCGTCGGCGTCGCCTGGGCGCTGGTCGCCGAGGGCCTCGTCCCCGCCGAGCGGGTGACCGGCTTCGACGTCGCCGTGGACAGCTGCGTCCCCTACGGCGCGGGGCTGTCCTCCTCGGCGGCGCTCGAGTGCGCCGTCGCCATCGCCCTCGACGAGCTGTGGGGGCTGGGCCTGGCGGCAGACGACGCCGGACGGGCCCGTCTCGCGGCCGCCTGCGTGCGGGCGGAGAACGAGGTCGCCGGGGCACCGACCGGCGGGATGGACCAGTCCGCCTCGCTGCGCGCCGAGGAGGCCAGGGCCCTGCTCCTCGACTGCCGCGACGGCTCCACCCGGCAGGTGCCCTTCGCGCTCGAGGCGGCGGGGCTGGAGCTCCTCGTCATCGACACCCGCGCCCCGCACGCGCTCGTCGACGGCCAGTACGCCGAGCGCCGCGACAGCTGCGAGCGCGCCGCCCGGCATCTCGGCGTGACGACGCTGCGCGAGGTCGAGGACCTCGACGCCGCCCTGGCCGCGCTGACCGACCCCGTGGTCCAGCGGCGGGTGCGCCACGTCGTCACCGAGATCGAGCGGGTCGCCCGCTTCGCCGAGGAGCTCGACGCCGGGCCGCTCGACACCGACCGCGCGGCGGCGCTCGGCGCGCTCATGGCCGGTTCGCACACGTCGATGCGCGACGACTACGAGATCTCCTGCGCCGAGCTGGACCTCGCCGTCGAGACCGCGACGGCGGCCGGCGCCCACGGCGCCCGGATGACCGGCGGCGGCTTCGGCGGCTCCGCGATCGCGCTGCTGCCGGCGGGGCAAGCCGAGCGGGTGGGCGGGGAGGGGAGGGCGGGTGGGGCTTAGAAAAAACTGGCGCTGGCGCGGGGGCCCTTCGGGGGGGATGATGGTGTGTGG